>JAILZY010000051.1 GCA_023512255.1 bacterium
ATTGTCTTTTACCTCAATACCCTTCCCCTGCAGCTTATCTACTTCTCCTAATTTTAAATATGGGGAACATCTGCGAGAGGACCAATTAACTTGCAATTTATAAATTAGTGTGAGTTAATTATTAGGCGCAGGTTCAGTTTAATTGTAACCTCTACACTATTAATTATTAATATTTCAAATACTTACCCAAAAGTACAAAAGTATAGGTTTAATTATAACCTTCTGATTTTGTATTTTATGATATAATAGCAATAAGTATAGTGTGTTAATACAGTGTGGTAAAACGATTATTATGACAGCATCGCAAATAAAATCTAAGCACCGAGTTATTCACTATGGCGAGGTATTAACGCCAAAGCATATCGTCAAGGCCATGCTTGATCTAGTCAAGGCGGAATGCGAGCGAATAGAGTCACGATTTTTAGAGCCAGCCTGTGGAACAGGGAATTTCCTCATAGAGGTTCTGGAACGCAAATTAAGGGTTGTAGAAAACCGCTACAGTAAAAGTCAACTGGAATACGAGCGTTATGCGATTCTTGCTCTCTCTTCAATTTATGGAATTGATATTCTTGCAGATAACGTCGAAGAATGCCGCCAGCAGCTTTTTGAGCTCTTTGATGCAGCTTACAGCCGACTCTTTAAGACTAAAGCCAAAAAGCAGTGTCGCCAAGCGGCACGCTACATCCTGAGGCGCAATATCGTTCATGGCGATGCAATTTCGCTGAAAACCGTAGGCGAGAATCCCCGACCGATCATTTTTTCTGAGTGGTCCCTGGTGAATGGCGGTCTTCTTATTAAACGCCGCGACTTTGCCTTCTATGAACTGGTGAACTGTAGTGAGACGCGAAAGCTACCGATTTTATCAGACCTTGGCGAGGAGGCGTTTATTCCAGAGCCGATTAAAGACTACCCGCCTGTGGATTTTCTTGAGGTGCCCAATGCCTACAATGACTAGCTATAACCCTGATGTCCTATCTTGTCTGGCTAATCTCTCTAGTGATGAGATTTTCACCCCACCGCAGCTTGCTAACCAGATACTGGACCTCTTGCCGCAAGGCTTGTGGAGTGATCCTGAAGCCCGCTTTCTTGATCCGGCTTGCAAGTCAGGCGTTTTTCTGCGCGAGATTGCCAGGCGTCTTGATAATGGTCTTGAGGCAAAGATTCCCGACCGGCAGGAGCGCATCAACCACATCATGAAAAACCAGCTCTTCGGCATCGCTATTACGGAGCTGACCGGAATGCTCTCCCGGCGCTCCCTTTACTGCTCCAAGACCGCTAACGGCAAGTATTCGGTCTGCACTGTTTTTGATGCCCCACAGGGTAACCTCCGCTTCCAGCGCATTGAGCATAACTGGCGAAAAGGCCGATGTTTGTTCTGTGGGGCGAATGAGAAAAATTACGCCCGAGGCAAAGAGCTGGAGACCCACGCCTATGAGTTTATCCACACTGAAAACCCGGAGGAGATATTCAATATGAAATTCGATGTTATTATCGGCAATCCGCCATATCAGTTGAGCGACGGGGGATATGGTGAAAGTGCGCGCCCTATCTATCATTTGTTTGTTGGGCAGGCAAAGAAATTGAACCCGCGCTACTTAACAATGATTATTCCCGCCCGATGGTTTGCAGGAGGCAAGGGACTAGATGAATTCCGTGATTGTATGCTCCATGACTACCGTATTTCTCACCTCATTGACTATCCTGTTGCTTCTGATGTCTTCCCTGGCATCAAGATCATTGGAGGTGTTTGTTTTTTCTTGTGGGAACGCGACTACAAGGGGCCGTGTAAAGTAACGACAAATATGAATAATTGTACAGACACCATGACGCGGCCACTTGACGAATTTGAGATGTTTGTTCGTTTTAATAAGGCGATTTCTATAATCAAGAAAGTGGCACAAAAGAATTACCCACGAATGAGTGATCAAGTATCTAGCAGGAAGCCATTCGGCCTTCCGACGACCAGCCGCCCTACTGGGAAGGGGAATATTCGGTTATATGCAACAAAGACTGTTGGCCTAATAGAGCGATCTTGTATTCCAACTGGGGTGGAACTGATTGATAAATGGAAAGTTCTTATTCCCAAAGGATACGGCGAGGGGGGGAAAGTAGAGAGTATCCTAGAATGATCATCGGCAAGCCAATTGTGGCGGCTCCTCCTAGTGCTTGCACAGAAACATATATCGTCGCTGGATGCTATGATAGACAGGACTACGCCAAGAACTTAGCGCAATATATTAAGACTAAATTCTTCCGCTTCATGGTAGGGCTGCTAAAAAACACTCAAGACACGACAAAAGATCGTTTTGCCTTTGTCCCACTGCTTCCTATGACAAAGAAATGGACGGACGAGAAACTATACGCGCATTTCGGCTTAACCCAGGACGAGATCGCCTTTATCGAAAAGATGATTCGCCCGATGGATGCTGACATGGAGTCCCCAAATGGCTAACAACTTTTTCCCACCCCGCCCAAAGGTTCAGCCGAAAATCTACGCCTACGAGGACACCAACCCGCAGTATGCGAGCCTGCTCAAGATAGGCTACACCACGAAGGATGTCCGCCAGCGTGTAGGGGAGCAGTACCCAACGCTTAGGCCGGGCCAGCTGCCCTACCGCATCGTGCTTGAAGAGCCGGCCATGTGCCGCGACGGCACAGGCTTTACCGACCGCGATGTGCATCGGATGCTTCGGCTCAATGGTATACGCAACGAAGGCGGCGAATGGTTCCGCTGCACGGTCGAGCAGCTCAAGGCGGCTATTAACGCCGTTCGGGAAGGGCAGCTTTTTGAAGAACAGCGCTCGCTCAATTTCAGGATGCGGCCGGAGCAAGAGGCTGCGGTCGAAAAAACGCTTGCTTATTTTAAGAGATGGCCCTGCGACGTGGGGGATAAGCCGCCGCATTTTTTGTGGAACTGCAAGATGCGCTTTGGCAAGACCTTTGCTGCCTATCAACTGGCCAAACGGATGGGGTGGAAGAAGATTCTCGTCCTGACTTTCAAGCCAGCGGTGCAGAGCGCCTGGGAAGAAGATTTAAGATGCCATGTAGATTTTCAGGGCTGGCAGTTCATCAAGCCCGGCGGTCTTACTTATGAACAGGCAGATAAAACGAAGCCCATTGTCTGCTTTGGTTCGTTTCAGGATTATCTCGGACGAAACCCAAACACTGGCGGCCTCAAGACAAAGAATGAGTGGGTGCACGCCACGCACTGGGATTGCGTGATTTTCGATGAGTACCACTATGGCGCTTGGCGGCAGAAGGCCAAAGATCTGTTTGAGGCAGAAGATGAGCTGGAGCGGAAAGCAGCCGAAGGCGAGGACATTGATTACTTCGATGAAGATATACTTCCCATAACATCAGACCATTACCTATATCTTTCCGGCACGCCGTTTCGAGCCATAGCCACGGGCGAGTTTATCGAAGAGCAGATTTACAACTGGACCTATCTGGACGAACAAAAAGCAAAAGCAGACTGGCCAGGGCCTGACGACAACCCCTATGCCGCCTTGCCGCGCATGGTGCTTTTGACTTACCAGATGCCAGACGCTATCCGGGAGGTGGCCATGGGGGGTGAGTTCAATGAGTTTGATCTGAATGTCTTCTTCTCAGCAGAGGGTGTCGGCGACAAGGCAAGGTTTAAATATGAAGAGGAGGTGCAAAAGTGGCTAGACCTCATTCGGGGAGCAGATCTTCCGACCAGCATTGACAACCTCAAACTCGGTGCCCAAAAGCCACCGCTTCCATTTTCTGATGTGCGGCTTTTGAGTTTGCTTTCACATACCTTGTGGTTTTTGCCTAGCGTTGCCTCCTGCTACGCCATGCGGAATCTTTTAGCCAAGAAGCAAAACCGCTTTTATCACGACTACAAAGTCATTGTCGCCGCGGGCAGCGCCGCAGGGATCGGCGTTGCCGCCTTGCTGCCGGTGCTGGAGGCGATGGGCGATCCGCTTAAGACTAAAACCATCACCCTAACTTGCGGTAAGCTGACCACAGGGGTTACGGTCCGGCCTTGGACGGGCATTTTTATGCTGCGTAACTCCTCCAGCCCTGAGACATACTTTCAAGCCGCTTTTCGAGTGCAGAATCCGTGGACGATAAAAAATCCTGACGGCACTTCTCCTAACCAGGAATTAATTATTAAAGAAGAGTGCTACGTTTTTGACTTTGCCCCAAATCGCGCCTTGCGGCAGATCGCAGACTATAGCTGCCGACTGAACGTCAATGAAGATGATCCTGAAAAGAAGGTTGAGGAATTCATCCGCTTTCTGCCGGTGCTGGCCTATGACGGAAGCTCCATGAAGCAGATAGACGCCGCCGGTGTTCTGGACATGGCCATGAGCGGCACCACGGCCACACTGCTGGCGAGACGATGGGAAAGCGCCCTGCTGGTGAATGTGGACAATGACACCCTGCGGCGGCTGATAAATAATGAGCAGGCCATGAAGGCTCTGATGAGCATCGAGGGGTTTAGGAATCTTAACCAGGATATCGAAACCATTATCAATAAATCTGAAGCTGTGAAAAAGGCCAAAAAAGAGGCAAACGACAGAGAGCTTTCCCCAGGGGAGAAAAAACAACTGACGGAAGAGGAGAGGGAATACAAAAATCTTAGAAAGAAGATTCAAGAAAAACTTATTAAGTTTGCCACCCGAATACCTATCTTCATGTATCTAACGGATTATCGAGAGATGACTCTAAAAGATGTGATCACACAATTGGAACCGAGCTTGTTTAAAAAGGTAACCGGGCTGACGAAGGAAGACTTTGAGCTACTGGTTAGCCTCGGCGTTTTCAACAGCGCTCTTATGAACGATGCGGTGTATAAGTTCAAAAGATACGAGGACCCAAGCCTCGTTTATACAGGTATCAACAGGCATGAGGGAGAGGATATCGGCCTCTACGATACGGTTTTGCGCCGATCGGACTATAATCTTTTGAGCTGAAATTTTACACATAACTTTCACCTTGTACTTGTATTTGAAATTGGAGAATTATGATAGCACCATAAGTATAAGGCTGCCAGAGTCAATCCATACAAGGATTAAGGTATTGGCCAAGCGGGAGAATATCTCTATCAATCAACTTATTACTACTGCTTTGGCTAAAAAGTTATCAGCCCTTGATACTGAAGAATACCTTAAGGGAAGGGCAAAGTTAGGAGATCGCTCCAAGTTTGAGAAGGCTCTTTCTAAAGTAGCTGATATTGAACCGGATGAATGTGACAGACTGTGATTCCTGACCAGTGAGCGCCATATGTCGGCCAGTGAGCACCGTATGTCGGAGAGAACATGCTGTCGGAGAGAACATGCTCTGTGAATTTTATTAAGGCCAGACACTTAAAAAAAGAGAGTCAAAAAGCAATACTGGCTGCAAGATCTCGAAAAAATCTTGACACTACCAAGAAACGATAGCAAAGACAAAAGACCATAGCAAAGACAAAAGGCCAAAAGAAAAAAAGCATTACCCACAAAGTACTACCAAAAGTATTACCAGAAAAGGGTATCATCTGCTGAGGATGGTGGAATCAGTCCTCTGGCTTCGGCTTTAGTCAGGAGAAGGCGGATGGCTTCTTCTCCTACTTGGCCAATATCCAGGGTATACTCATTGACATAGAGAGCGATGTGACTTAAGATGACCTCATCTTCCATCTCCTGGGCATGGTGCCGGATGTAGTCTTTTGCTTCCTCAAGATGCGCCTTAGCATAGTGGATGCTTTGGCGGATTCCCTCTTCGATCTTGCGGGCAATTTGGGGGCCTAATGCCCGGCGAGCCATGATTCCTCCGAGGGGGAGCGGAAACCCGCCGCTTTCCTTTTCCCAGAAATCACCAAGGTCAAGGACCTTCCGAAGCCCGAAGTGCTGATAGGTAAAGCGGCTCTCGTGAATGATTAGCCCTGCATCTGCTTCACCTTGCTGGATGGCCCGAAGAATCTGATTAAAGGGAAGTATAATGATATTGCTGACCCTTGGCTCATAGAGCCGCAACAGGAGGAAGGCGGTGGTGAGTTCTCCAGGTATGGCGATGCGCTGTCTGGTCAGGTCTAGGCTCACCCCCTCTTCGTCCCGCGTTACCAGCAGCGGGCCGCAGCCCTTGCCCATAGCTGCACCTGAGCGAAGGAGGGCATAGCGGTTTCGCAAATATCCGAAGGCGTGGTATGAGACCTTGCTGATGTCCGGCTTCTCCTGATGGGCCATACGGTTTAGGGTTTCAATATCCTCAAGCTGCTCTCGCAGGGTTATCCCTGTTAGGGGAACCTTTCCATGAACCAGACCGTAAAAGATAAAGGTGTCATTCGGGCAGGGAGAGTAGCCGACAGATAGATCAAGCATTGGTCTCTTCCCACCGGACAGCCAGATTAAGAGCCGCCTGCTGGCTGATGTGAGCGGCTGCGGCCAGATCCCACTCTTTTCGATTCCGCTCTTTGACCAGATTGCTGATCCCCCGTATTTCCAAGAATGGGACTTCATACAAAGTGCATAACTGAGCTACGGCTGCTCCCTCCATATTTTCGCAGATACCATGAAAGCGCTGCTCCATCTCCTCGGCCTTCTGCTGGGTGCCGCTGACTTCGGAAATGGTGATGAAAGGGCCGACTTTGGGATTGAATTTTTGCAGGATAGTAAGGCCACGGTTCAAAACAGCCTGATCTATATCAAAGGAATTGTAATAGGTACGATCCCCTTTGCGCAAGAGAGGAAGATTCAGAAAATGGGTCGATCTCCACCCTTGAGGGGTGATC
Organism: bacterium; assembly: GCA_023512255.1. Taxonomy (GTDB): domain Bacteria; phylum SZUA-182; class SZUA-182; order DTGQ01; family DTGQ01; genus DTGQ01. The sequence continues at coordinate 6,740 of JAILZY010000051.1, forward strand.
ACGCCCTCTTCGCCAAAAATCTCCTGGTTGGCTATAGCTAGGTCGCCAGGCTGCAAGCCTGAGCCGCGATAGGCTCCGCCACAGCCAGTGAGAAGCAGGAGTGAGGGGTAGAATTTCTCAAGAAGCAAAGTAGTGCCGTGAGCCGCATTGGTTTTCCCGATGCCCAGGTGGAAAACCAGCACCTTTACTCCCTGAAGGCAGCCCTGCAGGGCAGTGAATTTACCCAGGGGAATATGTCGTAGGTGAGTCAATTGGCTGCAAATCCAGGCTGTTTCAAAGGGCATAGACGCGGTGAGTACAATCACAATTAAAACCTCCACCACAATAAGCTGGGGATGTAAAGTCAGGCGTAGACCTGTGTTCTTTTTTATACTCTATTCGTTTCTTTTTTTCAAGTGTATATTCTAGCCAGAAATCTGAGATAGGTAATTTTCAAAGCCGGTGCCAGACAGCGATTTGTCTATTTATTATTTATTATTTATTATTTATTATTTATTATTTATTATTTAATTTTTACATATTTTTATAACATATTGAAATTATTTTAATTATAGTTTGTATAAGGCTTTATATTATGCTATCCTGTAAGATTAGTAGGATGATTGTGATAGGTGAAGCTTTATAGCTGATTGATAAGTTAAGGTTTATAAGTTTATAAGATGTAAGGAACAGATAAATTATGAGTTTTCTGACCCTGGTTAATGTGTTCAGTTTTCTGGCACATACATTTTTGGCGATTTTTGTGTTGGTAAAAAATCCGAAAGCCTCGCTCAACAGGGTAGGTGCGGCCCTAATCGGCTGTTTCGCTATCTGGAGTTTCGGGGCGATGTTCATGTGCAATCACTATATTCCCAAGAAGATAGCCTGGCTACTTTTAGATATTATTTTCTTTGGCTCGGCCTGGTTCATGGGGCTTACTTTCAGGTTTTACCTTATTTTTACTGAAAGGAAAGAGTTGCTGGAAAAGAAGACATTCTGGATGCTTAGTCTTTGTTTTCCCATGCTTTTCATTTATCTTCAATGGAGGCAGCGAGCCATAATCGCCGATGTGATTGAGGTAAGTTATGGATGGACCCTGCTCTGGGCACGTTCAAGCTGGGCCTATATCTATGAATTTTATTATTTTTTGTCGATCACAGTCGCCCTTTATCTCCTGGTTGATTTTTTGAGAAAAACAAAATCGCCGATCAAAAGAAAACATACCCTAGTGGTTATGACCGCCAAAAGTATCACCTTTATTTCAGGAACAACAACCGATATCCTGCTTCCGCACCTGCTCAATATTCATAGTGTTCCGGTTATGGGGAATGTTTTTGCCCTCGTCTGGATAGCTGGACTGGTCTATGCGATTGTCAAATATAAACTTTTTACCGTCAACCTGGCTACAGCAGCGGAAAATATTATTTCCACCATGACCGACTGCCTCATTCTCCTTGATCCGCAAGGGAGAGTGCAGCGGGCCAATGAGGCCTGTCGCCAGATGCTGGGATATAGCGAGCATCAGCTCAAGGGGAAGCCGCTGAATATCCTTCTTTCCCCGGAGCAGGCGGAAAATACCTATCTTGGGGAAACGATGAGCGGAAAGAATCTCTCTAATTTTTACCTGACGCTCAGAGCAGAGGATGGAAAGCAGGTTCCGGTCAGCCTCTCTACGGCTGTTCTCTTCGATGAAGAGGGCGGAAGAGCCGGAACTGTCTGGATAGCCCGCGATATCACCGAGCGCAAGCAGGCAGAGGAGGAGAAGGCTAAGATTCAGGCTCAACTTCTTCAGTCTCAAAAAATGGAAGCTATCGGCCTTTTGGCTGGCGGTGTGGCTCATGATTTCAATAACTTGCTGACCACTATTCAGGGATATATCAGCCTAGCTCTGATGAATATCCCTGATACTGATCCCATTGCTCTGGACCTAAATCAGGCCAGGCAGGCGGCTGGTCGGGCTGCAAATCTTACCCGCCAGCTGCTTCTCTTCAGCCGTAAGCAGCCAATGGAGCCAGCTCCTGTTGATCTTAACTATCTGATTGATAATCTGGTTAAAATGCTCCACCGTCTCCTCGGTGAGGACATCACCATTACTACTGAGCTTGAACCAGATCTTTGGTTAATCTGGGCTGATGAGGGAACGATCGAGCAGGTAATCATGAACCTGGCAGTCAATGCCAGGGATGCCATGCCAAAAGGGGGCAAGCTGACCATCAGCACAGGAAACGTAACCTTGGATGAAGAGGCTGCTCGATGCCTTTCTGAGGCCCGGCCGGGGAAATTTGTCTTTCTTCGGATTGCAGATACTGGATACGGCATGGATAAAAAGACTATGGAGCGAATCTTTGAACCCTTTTTCACCACCAAGGAGATCGGAAAGGGGACCGGCCTTGGTCTTTCAGTGGTCTACGGCATTGTCAAGCAACATGATGGGTGGATAAACGTTTCCAGCAGCCCAGACAAAGGATCGGTATTTACGGTTTATCTGCCAGCCATGAGCTTATTGGCTGAATGTAAGCGGCGAGAGGAGATTTCCTTGCAAAGTCTTAAGGGCAGGAATGAGCGGATTTTGATGGTCGAGGATGAGGATGCGGTTCGCACCCCGACCGTCAGGATACTCATCGAGAACAACTACCGGGTGAGCGAAGCTTCAAGCGGGCAGGAGGCGCTGGAGACCTTTAGCCTAGAGGGCGGAGGGTTTGATCTAGCATTAATTGATGTGGTGCTTCCCGATCAAACCGGCCTTGAGCTGGCTGAGCAGCTTCTGATACGTCAGCCTGAGCTTAAGATTCTTATGACCAGCGGATATACTGATCATAAGTCACAGTGGCCGGCTATCCAAAAGAGGGGATTTGGGTTCATTCAGAAGCCTTATGCCTTGGATGATCTGCTCTTGAAGGTGCGACAAATACTGGAGACAGGAAAGGTTAAAGAAGGGGAAAACCCTTTTGAAAAAGGGTTTTCCCCTTCTAAACCCCTTTCCTAAAACTTTAATATTAAGATATTAAAGTTTTAGGAGGATGGTTTGGAAGGAACCCTTTTTCAAAAGGGTTCCTTCCAAAAATCAGTGTCAGGGGTGGGTATTTCCTCTTTTCAAGAGTGGGAAGAGATGTTATTATACTTTTGGGGCTGGCGAAAAAAGAAATAACCTCAATTAACTTCATGATGAACCACTTACTTGAGGAAAGGGGATAGTATGAGTCTTTTAGTTGTTGGATCTGTTGCTCTGGACACGATTGAGACACCGTTTGGGAAAACGCAGGAAGCGTTGGGGGGATCAGCCATTTATTTTTCCTGTGCGGCCAGCTATTTCACCGATGTTTCCTTGGTGGCTGTGGTTGGTGAGGATTTTCCCCAAGAACATATTGATCTGCTGGAGAGGCGGGGCATAGATACCTCTGGACTGGTCAAAACCAGTGGCCATACCTTTCGCTGGGTGGGAAGGTATGGATTTGACCTCAATGAGGCTGAAACGATCAATACCTATCTCAATGTATTTGAGCAGTTTCGGCCAACCCTGACCGAGCGGCACAGGGAGAAGGAGTTTATCTTCTTGGCTAACATTGACCCTGATCTTCAAAAGTCAGTGTTGCACCAGATCGAGCGGCCCCGGTTTGCCGCCTCGGATACCATGAATTTTTGGATTGAGCGCAAAAATGATTCCCTGAAATCTCTCCTAAAAAGCATTGATGTCCTGGTTATCAATGAGGCTGAGGCTAGGCAGCTTGCCGGGGAAGCCAATATTTTTAGGGCAGCACGGGCAATTCTATCTTTCGGGCCAAAGTCTTTGATTATCAAGCGAGGGGAATATGGCTCCTTGACCTTCCACAACCATTCGGTTTTCGTCGCCCCAGCCTATCCCCTGGAAACCGTTTTTGACCCTACCGGTGCCGGTGACAGCTTTGCTGGTGGGCTGATGGGCTTTTTGGCCAAAACCAGGAATTTTGACACCGAGAACATCAAACGGGCGGTCATCTTCGGCAGTGTCATGGCCTCCTTTGCTGTGGAAACGTTCAGCCTGGAGCGGCTAGCTAATCTTGATGAGGGAGAAATTTTTCAGCGTTACCGGAAGTTGCGGGAAATTACCAATTTTGAGGATTTTGAGGATTAATGCAGGTTATTACTACCCATATCAACTCGGATTTCGATTCCCTGGCCTCCATGGTCGCGGCTCAGAAGCTCTATCCCGAAGCCAAGCTGGTCTTTCCGGGCTCGATGGAGATGAATGTTCGGCTGTTCTTGAAAATGCCTGTGGTGCAGATTCCGCATTTGAAAACCAGGGATATTCGCCTGGAGGAGATCGACCTTCTCATCCTGGTTGATACCAGGCTGGCTGACCGAATTGGAGAGTTTGCCAAGATTGTGGGCCGCCCTGGCCTGAAAATCCATATCTATGATCATCACCCTAGTCAGGAGGGAGATATCCGGGGAGAGGTCGAGGTAGTCAAAGCCTATGGTTCAACCACGACCATCTTTGTGGATATATTGCGCCAGCAGGGGATTCGGCTCTCTCCACAAGAGGCCACCCTGCTGGCCCTTGGTATTTATGAGGATACTGGTTTTTTGACCTTTGCTTCAACCACTGAGGAAGATATTCTGGCTGTGGCTTATCTGCGCTCCTGCGGTGCGGACTTGACCGTAATATCTGATCTGATTGATCGAGACCTTACCCAGGAGCAGATTTCCCTCCTAAATACCCTTCTCCAGTCGATAGAAAGATACCTGATCAGCGGCACTGAAGTGGTCATAGCCTCAGCTTCTATAGAGCATTATGTAGGAGATATAGCTATTTTGGCCCATAAGATCCGAGACCTTGAAAATGTGGATGTTCTATTTGTCTTGGTCCAAACGGATAATCGGGTCTATATGGTAGCCCGCAGTAGAATTGCCGGGGTGGATGTCGGCGATCTTACTCGTGCCTTTGGAGGCGGCGGACATCACTATGCAGCTTCAGCTACTATTCGGGACCAGACCCTGGTTCAGGTTAAAGAAACTCTAATCGGCCTGCTCCATCAGCGGGTCAGGCCGGCCATAGTTGCCCGCGATATCATGAGCTCGCCGGTCAAAACCGTTTCTGAAACCATGACCATTCAGCAGGGGAGGCAGGCTTTTGACCGATACAATGTCGGCACACTGCCGGTCTTGAATCAGGCGGGAGATTTGGTTGGTCTGATTAGTGATCAGACCATCAACAAGGCTATCAGGCACGGCATGGAAAAATCAATGATTCGGGAATTCATGCAGACCGATTTTCTCACGGCCTGTGAGGAAACCGGAATCGATCAGATTCGCGAGTATATGATCGAGGGCAATCAGCGGTTTATTCCGGTTATGCAACATGGGCATCTGGTTGGAGCCATTACCAAGAGCGATCTTCTGCGGGCCATGCACGATCATCTGCTGCATCTTACGACCATTAACCACCAGCTTCATTCTCCAGCCAGCGAGCATCCTCATCCTAGAAATTTAAGCCGTCTCCTTAGAGAGCAACTTCCCCAGAGGATTTTATCTATTTTGCAAACTGCGGGGCAGGCTGCTGATGAGCTTGGAGTTTCGGCCTATGTGGTTGGGGGATTCGTGCGGGATCTGCTTTTGCGGGTTAGCAATTTTGATATTGACCTGGTGATCGAAGGGAACGGGATTCTCTTTGCCGAGTATCTGGCCAATATGGTGCATGGTCGGCTGAGGGCTCATCAGCGGTTTGGGACAGCAGTAGTTATTTTCCCCGATGGATTTAAAATTGATGTGGCTACAGCCAGAATCGAGTATTACGAGCGTCCGGTAGCTCTGCCCAATGTCGAGCTCAGCTCTCTCAAACACGATCTATATCGTCGGGATTTCACCATCAATACCCTGGCCATTCAGTTGAACAGGGAGAAGTTCGGCTACCTGATCGATTTTTTCGGCGGACAAAAAGACCTGAAGGAGAAAAAAATTCAGGTCCTGCACAGCCTAAGCTTTATCGAGGATCCAACGAGAATCTTTCGGGCCATCAGGTTTGAGCAGCGATATGGATTCAAAATAGGGAAAAATACCTTAGGGTTGCTGACCTCGACCATTAAGAGGGACCTTTTGACCAGGCTCAAAGGGTATCGGCTGTTTACCGAGCTTTGTCTTATTCTGCAAGAGGAGGAGCCGATACGGGCGGTTATCAGGATGGAAGAGCTGAATGTTTTGAAATTTATCCATCCTCAGATTCGAGTCGATGAGCATATTCGGCGGCTCTTCAATGAAATCAAGAGGGTTTCTGACTGGTATCAGCTTCTCTACCTTGAGCCTGCGGTGAAAACCTGGCTGCTGTACTTTGTTGGTCTGGCCGATCAGTTGACGGTGGCGGAATTTACCGATATGTGCCGAAAACTTGAAGTGAGCCAAAAGTATTATCCGCTCATCCTGCGAGTCAAGATCAAGCATCAGAGTGTAGTGAGAAATCTTTTGGCTCTTTCCCAGCCCAAGCCAAGCCAGATATATCAACTGCTGAGCCCTTTTAGCCTTGAAGTGCTTCTCTACGCTATGGCTAAGAGCCCGGCTGAGGAGGTAAAGAAGATGATTTCCCTCTATCTGAGAAGTCTGCGCTCAACTAAGGTTTCCCTGACTGGCCGGGACTTGCAATCATTGGGCTATCAGCCAGGTCCTACTTTTAAGAAAATCCTGGATAATCTTCTTCAAGCAAAACTGGATGGCGAGGTAAAGACCAGGCAGGATGAAATAGCCTATGTGAAGCAATGCTTCCCGGATCAAACTTCTGACAACAAAACAGGCCATAAGGCTGGATCATAACTTACGTCTATAGAGTGTCAACATCATGTTATACCTGGTTGCAGGTAGGGAATCTTACGGAAAAATTTATGGAAACTGCGGCTTATTTTATAAAAATTATCAGTATTTCGGCTATACCGATCCTGCTGGCTATTATTTTACATGAAATCAGTCATGGATGGATGGCTAACCGTCTGGGGGATCCTACGGCCAAACATGCAGGGCGGCTGACCTTGAATCCGATCCCTCATATCGATATCTTCGGAACCATCATCCTTCCGACCCTTTTAATATTTACCCAGTCGGGCATTGTCTTTGGCTACGCCAAACCAGTGCCGATCAATCCGTACAATTTGAAGGAGCCAAAAAAAGATATGATCTTGATAGCTGGAGCAGGTCCCCTGGCGAACCTTATTCTGGCTGTCTTAAGTGCTCTGGTGCTGCGTACGCTCAGCTTGTTTGATCCATCCATCCTCTACTCTTCGATGGTGCGCAGGTTAAACCTGGGGCATTCGATCCTCTACCCCTTGGCCCTTATGTGCACGAAGAGTATCCAGATCAATGTGGTTTTAGGCCTATTCAACCTTATTCCTATTCCTCCGGCCGATGGGGGAAGGATTGTGGCTGGACTTCTGCCTCAAAGGCAAGCTGAAATTTATAATAAAATCGAGCCCTTCGGCATGATTATTCTTTTTACCATTATTTTTTTCGATGATCAGCTTGGGATTTTATCGAGAACGCTCTATCCTATGATCAGCATTCTGACCCGGCTGCTCATCTGGATATGAATCTATCCCCGGAGTGTTGGAGAAAAACCGTCTTGAATATGCCAAGTAGGGGAGGAAAGGAGAGGGAAAATCACATTCCCGGCGCATCATTATCATTATCATTGCCCAGGAGTGAGTATCGGGTAGTTTTGGATATCTTTGAAGGGCCAATGGATGTCCTTATGCATCTTATAAGAAAAGAAAAGATAAATATTTACGATATTCCCATTGCCAAGATTACTGATCAGTACCTGGCTTTTCTCGAAACCATGACTACCTTGAACCTAGATATTACCAGTGAGTTTTTGGTCATGGCTGCTACCCTGATTTACCTAAAGTCGCAGACTCTGCTGAGCCCAAAAGAGCCCCATGAGGAGGAGGAGTTTGAGGAGCGAAAAAAAGAGCTGGTTGATCGGCTGGTAGAATATCAGCAATATAAAGAGGCGGCTGAATATCTCTTGCATTTGGCTAATGAGCACAGCAGAATTTTCCCGCGTCCACCTCTTTTAGATCAGCCGGATTCACTGCCTGGTGGTGATCTATTTATCCCCGGTGAGGTAGGGATATTTGACCTTGTTTTGGCCTTTCGGAATGTTCTTCAGGCTCATCAACAGACACAGGAGCCTTCTATCCCGCTCAAGATCGACACGATCGATATCAAGGACAAGATAGAGCAGATTCTGGTATTCCTTCAGCTTTATCGGAGTGCACACTTTGAGGAACTCCTTGAGGGAAGATATGAAAGGTACAATATGGTGGTTACCTTTTTGGCTCTCCTTGAAATGGCCAGAACAGGCATTATCCACCTGCAACAGCTTACGCCATTTGGAAAAATATTGATCTCGATCACTCCTGGGGATATGAAATATCTTGCATGATAAGTATTTTTTTTCACAGGGAGAGGATGTAGTCAACTCTCATCTGCTAAATTTTTCACTGACTATTAATTTATATAATAACTGATCATAATTTATATAATCGCTGCTTCCTTAGCTGAAGCTAACTCTTGCCGCATCTTTTGGGGACGCGGCAAAGATATTGCATAGTTAAAGTGTGGTAGTTTATCTTTATGGATGGAGGCGCAGCAAATCATGGGAAAAAAACGGACGGAGTTTTTGAAAGTTATTAGTAATCATCCGATCTTTGTATTTTTGGTGGTTATTTGTAGTTTGGTTTTATTCTCTGGAAAAGGGACAGCTCAGTTTTTCCCCTTGCCTTTTGGCGGTCCTGCTGTGTTCGGAGGGGCCCCTCCTTTTGGTGTGGGAATTGGCGGCTTTGCCCCTCTAGGGATCGGAGCCGGCGGCTTTGCCCCGATGCTTGGATTTCCTTCCTTTCCCGTGATGAGCGATCCCTTTGCCCTGATATTAGGGCCAGCTTATCCTGCTTCTGGCTTTGGCTGGCAGCAGCCGCCTGTCCAGCCAACACTTATGCAGCCTTCGGGCATGTTCGGAGCGATAGCCCCTATCCAAGGGCCATCTTCACCATCCATACAACCTCCCTTTGGCTCACCCTATGGATCTTATGGAGCCACTATGCCAGCCGGCTCCTATGGAGTCGCTATGCCGCCAACCGGCTTATATGCTCTGCCGACAAATATGCTAAATTATGGATCAAGCCCGTATGTTGCTCAATCATATGGTGCGTATGCTCCCCAGTATAGCACTGCCTCATATCCCCAGTACGGCACCGTCCCATCTGGTGGAGCTTTAATGCCCACCATGCCGGCAAGCTATGGACAGCCTCTGCCAAGCTACGGACAGCTTTTCGGAATAACAGTGCCGACAAGCGCACCGGCAGGGTATCTGCCAGCCAGCATAATGCCGACCACTCCAGCAGGCCTCTATCCCCTAGATCCTCGATATGCTCAAGGGTATAATCCTTATCAGCAACTATCCACTCCTTATCAACAGCCGATATCTAATCCTTATACTCCTTATGGAGGGACATTGTATCCGACCACCAATTCTCAGACCTCGGGAAGCTCTGGCTCTAGCTATAGTCAGCAGCAGACGAGCAGCTCAGGCAGCGGTGCCTCTATTCAGGATCTGCCCAATCTGAGCGCTCTGTGGCAGGGCTCATACACTATCTATGATCCCAATAGCACGAGTTTGAAGGTCTTGAGCGAAGGATTTGTAACCCTAGGGTTGACCCAGAAAAAGAATGATTATCAGATCAGCGGCTATATGACCGTGACTGGTTGGGAGATAGTGAATGAAAACCAGAGAGGAAGGGTTTTGGCTACGGTCAATTACGCTGATAGTGCAAGGATTGATTTTATTAACGTTATTGTCAGATTTTATCCAGAGCTCAAGAACGATGAAGAACCAAAGAGCGACAGTCTACAGTATATTTGGGTCTTCAGTGGATCAATAAGTAACAATACGCTTCAGGGCAGTCTTAATATTAGCGGACCTAATGGTTATTCAAAAGCCGGAACTATTAATCTAGCTAAAAAGCAGATCTAGCTACAGCTAAAAAGCAGATTTAGCTGCTACCCGAGATGTGAATATTTAACAAGGGTACATAAGGTATAACTGAACAAGCATCTGTTTCGTCTGATATAAGCAAAGTGTAAGTTTTCCCCCTTCTATAAGGACCTTTAAAAGGGGGTGATGGAGCTTAGAGTAAATTTTTTGGGGTTAGTGAGGTAATTTATTAAAAACAGAAAGGAGAAAGGTGTGTAACTTATGAAAAGTCGATGGTTTTTGAGAGTTTGGATGTTTGGTTTTGTCTGTATTGCTGCCTCCTGCCTGATCTGCTCTCTGGCCTTTGGCCAATTCAGTCAGGATGTTTCAGTTAGTTGGGGGAATCTATTCAGCAATTACAGTCTTGATTCAAGCCTTTATCTTAGTCCACTTCTCCAATCATCATCCTATTCCTCAACGCTGACTAATCCATTTGCCACGGTTTCTAATGAGTACTCATCCTACCAAGATATTTTATCAACATCCTTTAATCAGTCTACCAGTTATCAGAATATCTTTGGTTTTGGTTACTCAGGGGGCTCTAGCTTCTATTCCGATCCCTTTTATACCTCAGCCGGTGGATACTCAACTATAATGGCTCCAGGATCATTATATTCGAGCGAATATAATACTTCCCAAAGTCTTCTTGGGGGAAGTAGCCACTATGAAACCAGCCTGATACTGCCCTGGACCACGTATTCTTCCGATATAACGAGCAGCTATGGAATAAATGCCTGGCCTTATGGCGCAACCTTTTCTGGATCTTCCATAGCTGTGGGAACGCCCACGGTGTTTAGCGGCTTTCCGACCGGATTCAATCGGGCCAGTGAAGGGGTAGCCAATTTAGTGGCTTATGCGCCGATTTCGGCTCAAATGGACCTAGCCCTTGGGGCCAAGCCGATGTATACGGCTGAGGGTATGCCCTTCCATGCCACAGCCAGCTATTTCAATCCCTATAATGCCTCAAATTACTACTTTGCACCCGGGGTTAAGACCTCATCAGTCGGGACCATCCCAGGCGGGATCGTTGGCTCATCGTCGGTAGTTACTGGGGCAGGATATGTAGCTGGGACTACTATAGGTGGTGGTATTGTAGGCGGTGGATTAGGTGGTGGTATTGTAGGCGGTGGTGGATTAGTAGGTGGCGGTGTAGGGTTAGGGAGCGTAGGTGGAACAGGAAGCCCTGCTGCTGGTGGTTTTTCAGCCGCAGGTTTTTCAGCTGTAGTCTCTCCTGTACCATAAAACTGCTTTTGTTTGTATAAGTTATTTTATCTTAAATGCCCCCGCCACCCCAAGCGGGGGCGAAATTGTACATATACTCCCCTTTCCCCACACTTACTCCCCATTGATCAGCCACAATTCAACCATGATAAAAGAGATGAATTTATCCACCACAGCGAGTGCTTTTCTCACCGGCTCGAGCGTGGAAAGCAGAAAACTATAACCCTTCTGATACCAATAGCCAGCGGAAAGTTTTTGAGGAATAGACAGATCAAAGAGATGAATGCCGTAGTCAAACATGAAATAGATCGAGGTTCCAATAATTACTACCCCAACGTTTTGAATATTATGGATGACCTCTGGACTCAGCCAAGAGTATGTTTTGGGATCATAGAGGAGAGGGAGGGTTGACTTCAAGCTCCCGGCCAGGGCATGGCTGTTGTAGATGAGGTGATAGGCATGAGAGCCAGGGTTTAGACCAAAGAGAGCCAGAGTTGGGCCGATAAGATATTCAAGCAGCAGATTAGGCCAGATACCCACCAGGATGATCACTCCCCCAAGCGAAGCAAGGGCGATCCTCATAGCCCAGGTTTCTTTATATAGCGGGGGGGATTTGGGCAGAGATTCAGCTCGGGATGAAGGCAGGAAAACGGCGATGAACATCTTGAGGATATAGCACAAGGTACCTGAGGCAGTAATCAGAAAGATAAATTCGGCTAACCTTAACCAGGGATCTGGTTGGTGGATAGGAGAAAAGTGGACAGAGTGCTCATAGGCTTCCACAATGGCGTGGTGGAGCATGGTTTTGCTGGCAAAACCGCCAAAGCCAGGAAAGCCGGCGATACTGAAAGCCGCGATCAGGTAAATAACGGCGGTCATTGGCAGGTGTTTCCATAATCCGCCAAGTTTATCCATCTGAAGCTGTCGGGTAGAGAAGTAAACTACTCCGATAGCCAAAAACAGGGTAGATTTGAATAAGGCATGGTTGATTACATGATATAGGCTTCCGGCCAGCCCCATAGCTCCTTCGCCCCCAAGATAGAGAGCGCATCCAATGCCCAGAATAATATATCCCATTTGGCTGACTGTGGAGTAGGCCAGGACACGTTTGCAATTTTTATCCACTAGTGCCTTTAGCATCCCACCGAACATGGTTATTACTCCGGCAAAGATTAGAATATAACCCAACACAGCCATCAGATATTCAGCTTCAGCCCCAGCAGTGGCCGGATTAAACAGGGTATAGAGGCTTCTAATTATGCCGTAGATTCCAACCTTGACAATCAGCCCTGAAAGGATGGCGCTGGCTGGTGTTGGGGCGATTGGATGAGCAAGGGGCAGCCAGACATGGAGGAAAAAAATACCTGCCTTGATCCCAAAGCCAATAATAAAGCCAGCAGTGATGAGATATTTCAGCGAGGTCGGAATACGGCTGCTCACCAGCCCTGAGAGCGGCTCAATAGCGGTTGTGCCAGTGTAGGAGTAGAGAATCATGATCGATCCCAGGATCAGGAGGCCGCCGATAATGCTCATTAGGATATAGAAATGGCCAGCGAGCATAGCTTCAGAAGACTCCTCGTGAACGACCAGAACATAGGAAAATAGGGTCATGAGCTCAAAAAAGATAAACAGAGAAAAAAGGTCTTTAGTTAAAAAAACAGCCATGTTGGCCCCAAAGGTAAGGAGCATGAAGATAAAGAACCTGCCTTGAGCATGCTCATGAGCCATGTAGCTAGTGGCAAAAATGGTGGAGGCGGTCCAGACACAGGCGGTAATGAGGGCGAATAAGAATCCCAAACTATCAAGGCCAAGGGAAAGTTTTACCCCTAAGATGGATGGCAGCTCATATAGGATCCCCTGATACCATCCTCCCCCAATACTTATCCCCTGTACCGTTACCTGATAGAGTGAGATGAGCAGGGCCAGAGTGGTCAGAGAAGTGAGCACGGCTAGGATATTTCTTATCTTATAGTTTTTTTGGCCAAGCAGCAGGGTAAGAAGAGCCCCAATAAAGGGAACCAGCAAAATGATTGCGGCCATCGCTGCCTTTGGACTCACGGCTAGGGTTAAAATCTGGATGGTTGATGATGATACAGTGGCCATGATTCTTTCTCCCTCAATCATTTATAGGTGAATATAGGAGCCGGCCACTAGCCTGGCCAGTCCCAGGGGGAATTCAGGAAATATAGCAAAAAGGATAATTCCTACTGCCAAAATTAGCATCGGAAGCAGCATATTCCAGCCAGGGTCGATGGTTCTGCTGGCTTTTTTAGGCAAATGACCATGATGTAACCTATCAGGTGGACTATCCTCCCCACCCTCGTCCTCGTTGTGGCCAAACCAGCCATTGATTACTATTGGTCCAAAGTAAATCACGTTCAGGATGCTGCTTAGGATAAGGCTCCCGATAATGATTAGCGAGCTTGTCGAGCTGATAATTTTACTTTGGGCCGAGCTGAGAGCACCAAGAGCGAGAAACCATTTGCTGGTAAAACCGACAAAGGGTGGAAAGCCGATGATCGAGCAGACGGCAATGGTAAAGATCAGCATGGTTAGGGGCATCTTCCGGCTGATTCCTTTCATGTCCTTGATGTTTTTTATCCCTGTCTGATAGGCAATAGCTCCAGCAACCATAAACAGTACTCCCTTCATCATGGCATGATTGAAGATATGGAGAACACTGCCCATCAGCCCCTCTTTTGACAGGAGCGTAGCCCCAAGAATCACGTAGCCAATCTGAGCAATGGAAGAGTAAGCCAGCAGTCTTTTCAACTCGGTCTGGGCCAGGGCAGCGATTGATCCTAAAATCATGGTGATCACCGCCACGACCAGGATGATATAGTTAAAGGAGTGGCCCATAACCATGGCCGGGCCGTAGATCGCGTAGATAGTTCTGATAATTCCATATGCTCCAGCCTTGATCATCACGGCTGACAGAAGAACGCTAGCTGGAGTCGGAGCTATTGGATGTGCCTCGGGCAGCCAGACATGAACGGGAAACATGCCAGCCTTGACTGCAAATCCAAAGATATATGCCCAGAAGATCCAGGTAAAATAGGGGCTTTCATGAATCAAAGACAAGCCACTTCCTGACAGGTCCAGGCTGTGCGTCTCAAGGTAGGTCATGATAATTGCTCCCAGGAGAATCAGCCCACCGATTATTCCCATGAAGAGATATTTGGCCCCGGCCTGCATGGCCCTAGGGCTTTCCTCATGAATGACTAGAAAATATGACAGGATACTCATAATTTCAAAGAAGATATACAGGCTGAAGAGATTTCCGCTCACTACCATGCCCAGCATACCAAACAGGGAAAAAAGCGAAAAAATATGAAAACGGCTCTGATCGTGCTCTTTCTTCATGTATTCGATCGAGTACCATGAGGCCACAAACCATAGGAAAGCAATGACTACAAGCATAAGATAGCCCATAGCATCAAGGTAGATGGAGAAAGTAGTTGGCAACCCTATATCTATCTGATATTTCATGGCTTGTGCCTGGTTGATGTAGGGGTAGATCAAGGAGGCGATGGCCAAAATCAGACCACAGGTCGCAGTAGTGATTATACCCCCATAGTGATCTGAGTGTTTTTTTCCAAGAATAATCAAGGCTGCTACGCCGATAAGGGGTAAGGCAAGAATAAAGATTATCTGCTGAGCAATCATCTTTCCTCCACGCTTTTATTTCTCTCTCTAGCCTCGTCAGTTTCGTCATGCTGGGGAAAAATGACGGAGGGGAAATTTAAGGAAATTTAAGATACGGATGAAAAATTTTTAATAGGCTTTTGAGATCCAGAGCTTGTAATTGTTTTCTAGGGCTTGGCTATCCATAGATTCATCAGGATAAAAAGAATGATAGCCGAAAAAATAATAAACACATAGGTCCTCCAGTATCCTGTATGGAGTGATCTGGCTGCCTTGTGGCTGAGCAGGCCAAAGGTTGATCCTATGCCCAGGATGGCACGATTTAAGGATTCTTCAAACTGATAGACAACTGTAGCCGCATCTTTTATGGTGAGCGGACTTTTCCCTTCCATAGGTGTCCTCCCAAATAACATTACCCTGCCGGTTAAAAATTAATTAGTAAAACGCTGTTTTAAAGCTTTTTACATTATGTCATGATTGATTCTATACTGTCAAGCCCGATTTTGGAAGGAACCCTTTTGAAATTGGAAGGAACCCTTTTGAAAAAGGGTTCCTTCCAAACCATCCTCCTAAAACTTTAACATAATTTTAATATAATTATATTAAAGTTTTGGGAAAGGGGTGGGAGGGGAAAACCCTTTTTCAAAAGGGTCTTCCCCTCCTCTTAATGACATTCTTATGCTTTGACCACTTTTGGGTCATTTAACGGGACGCCGATAGCGTTTCTGGTATCGATAATCAGATTGGCTCTGGAATACAGCCACTGGTAATCATAGTCAGAATGATTGGTTATGATGACTACGGCATCATAGGCTGAAATTGTCTGCTCGGTGAGCGGAACGGATTTCATGCTCAGTGAATGATGCCTCATTTTGGGAAGTTGAGGGATATAAGGATCGTTATAATCGACCATAGCTCCCCTGCTTTGGTAAAGCTCGATTATCTTGAAGGATGGAGATTCTCTCGGATCATCCACATCTTTCTTGTAGGCGATCCCTAACACCAGAATTCGGGCTCCTCTCATGCTTTTGCCTCGTTCATTTAAAGCATCCATAGTCTTTTGGACCACATAGTAGGGCATGGAGGTATTTACCTCTCCAGCCAATTCGATAAACCTAGTACTGAAGTCATATTCGCGTGCCTTCCAGGTTAGATAAAAGGGATCAATCGGTATACAGTGCCCTCCAAGACCGGGGCCAGGATAAAAGGGAGTATAGCCAAAGGGCTTGGTGGCTGCAGCCTGGATGACCTCCCAGACATCAATGCCCATTCGATCAAACAGCATTTTCATCTCGTTAACCAGGGCAATATTCACCGCTCGAAAGATATTCTCAAGCAGCTTGGTAGCCTCGGCTACCCGAGTTGAGGAAACCGCAACCGTTCTCTCAACGATACAACCATACAAGGCAAGGGCAACCTCAAGACACTGGGGACTATAGCCTCCCACAACCTTGGGGATGGTTCTGGTTGAGTATTGGGCATTATTCGGATCCTCCCGCTCGGGCGAAAAAGCCAGATAAAAGTCATACCCAGCCCGAAGGTCTGTCTCTTCCAGAATCGCCCTCATGTCTTCATCCGTAGTACCCGGATAGGTGGTACTTTCTAAAACGATCAACTGCCCCTTTCTCAGGTACTTGGCAACGGTTCTGGTCGTTCCGAAAACAAAGGACATATCAGGCTCACGATTGACATTGAGAGGCGTCGGAACGCAGATAATGATCGCATCCTGTTCGGAGAGCCTCGAAAAATCAGATGTGGCCTGAAATCCTCCTCCGCGCATCATTTCTTTGATCATCTCTGAAGGGATATGCTTGATGTAGCTCCTTCCAGACATTAGCGCATCTACCTTAGCCTGATCCACATCAAATCCGGTTACTCGAAAACCACCTCGACGAAATTCTCTCACCAATGGCAGTCCTACATAACCAAGGCCAATAACCCCTATCTGCGCTGTCCGGTTTTTAATCTTTTCAAGAAGCATATTGTACCCCCTCTAGTGTTAGTAATTTTGTCCGTGATAGCTATGATAAATTAAAAAGGAAAATAGGTCTATGCTTTCGCACTTTTTCTCCGAACCCTTGATTTTGCTGGATTTGCTATTAGAGGTAACTTTCAAGGATTTCAAGGCGTTAAGAAATTTCTGCAAAAGTGTAGATAGGTTAAAAGTATAAAATCAGAATCACTACTAAGCCATAAATTAAGATATTTACTAACAAAGGCTTGTCCATAACCAGAAGCTCCTCAGGCCTTCCGCCTTCTTTCTTCTGATGGACTAAATAAAGATACCGAAATATTCCATAAAGAACAAAGGGTACCGTGTAAATCAAGCGGGTAGTATGAAACTTTTGCACTGTCTCGGGAGCGACCGTATATAAGGCATAGGCCACGACCGTAGCTGAGGTTACCACAGCAATCATCTGATCTAGCAGATAGGGACTGTATTCCTTCAGGGCTTTGCGGTGATTGCTGGCTTCATTTTTCAAAAATACCAGCTCATGTCTTCTCTTGCTTAAGGCCAGGAAGAGAGAAAGCAACATGGTGCAAATCAAAAGCCATGAGGATATGGGAACATGAATAACTTCGGCTCCAGCTACGACCCGAAGTACAAACCCGCAGGCAATAGAAAATACATCTAAGATAACCGCCTGTTTCAATATATAAGAATAGACGATTTGAAGTAGAAAATAAGATAGAGCGATCAAGAAAAACCGCCTGCCCAAAATCCAGGCCAGTAAAAATCCTCCCAGGCCGATCGCGGTCGCTCCGGCCACAGCCGTGAATTGTCCAAGCTTGCCAGAGGCTATTGGCCTTTGACCTTTTAAGGGATGCTTGCGGTCTGATTCCTTATCGAGTAGATCGTTGAAAATATAAACGCACCCTGAAAAGATGCAAAAAAGAAAAAAAGCAGCTATCACCCTAATGAGCATATGCCAGCGAAAGATGTTATATGAAAAGATTATAGCTGCAAAAATTACAATATTTTTGATCCATTGATAAGGACGCATGCTCAAGATAAGGTATTTGATTTGAGAGCATCTTCCTGTATCTATTTTATTAATTATACGATCATTCATATCGTAATGATTCGGGGTATTAGCCGAATAATAATAAGATTTATAAATATAGTATAAAAAAATTGATTATTAACTAATTAGCAAAAGATAAGTTAATCGTTTCATTTTTAGACAATGGGAAATAAAAATTTTAACTTTACAAACATTGTTCTAATGAGCTATAATCTTAAATGCTTTTGCCGAAAAAATCAATCAAAACGAGTAATCCGCAGATGTTCCCCATGTTGAAAAAATAATGTTGAAAATATAAAGGGGAGGAGAGAAAATAAAGAGAGAAGAAAGTTA
>JAILZY010000052.1 GCA_023512255.1 bacterium
CTATTATCTTTTACCTCAATACCCTTCCCCTGCGGCTTATCTCCTCCTCCTAATTTAAACATGGGGAACATCTGTAATTTCCTTGGTTTAGGGTTGAAGATTCCAGGCATTAATGCTATGATTCAATATTAGCAGCTCAAGTGTTAGATTTTGGGTATTTTTCATGGAGAAAACAAATCCCCAGCTCTCTGATATTGTTCGAAAAAGTGATGACCAGCAGGAGTTAAGAGGTCCTCTCGCTAACAAAGTACGCAATTTGGGCAGACCCAAGGGCCGCCTCTATAATTGATAGTAATTTATAGAGTAATTGATCCGCTGCGCAACTTGTGTTACTCACTTAGCGAAAGAACCCCATTAAGCTCTTGATAGTGTCTTATACACACACTAGGTGTTGCTTAAAAGGGGAAGAGATGGAATTTTTTCTCTGTGTAATAGGGATGGTTTTTATTATCGAGGGAATTCCGAGTTTTTTATTTCCGGGTGTCTGGAAGAGGATGCTAGTTAGAATTGATAATATTCCTGACTCCAGGCTGCGACGACTGGGATTGGTGAGTATTCTGATCGGGTTGGCCATAATATACTTAGGGCGAAGATAGAGAGAGCCTTTAGGTTGAAAAATCTAAATCTAGGACCTTGCTAGATAGGGTAAATCAAATAGGTAAGAGATTTTTAAACCCGACCTCGACCGAGGCGTACCTCATCGTTATGGTATTCTAAGGAATAACCATGAACAAGCTGGCCATTGGGTTATATTCAGGAGGCCTGGACAGCATCCTGGCTGTAAAGCTGATCGTGGATCAGGGATTTCAGGTGATCCTGCTCAGGTTTACTAGCCCTATTTTTGAGGGCCGTCAATCTGAAACCGAAATTTTGAACAGTATTTTACCGAAAGAATCCTTCTGCCTGCGGGAGATTGCTCTTGGAGCTGATTTCCTCCAAGTGATTCGCTCACCCAAATATGGATATGGGAAAAACCTAAACCCTTGTCTGGATTGCAAAATCTTTATGCTCAAAAAGGCCGGGGAGATTTTGAAAGAAGGGGGAGGAGCTTTTGTCTTTACAGGAGAGGTCCTCGGCCAGCGCCCGATGTCACAGCGAAGAGATGCCTTGCGGATTATCGAAAGAGATTCAGGGTTGAGCAGATACCTTTTGCGCCCGCTATCTGCCCGGCTGCTGCCCCCGACTCTGGCTGAAGAGAGTGGGGTAATAAGGCGGGAAGCCCTATTGGACATTTCCGGAAGGTCCAGAAAGAGGCAGATGGAGCTAGCGAGAGAATTTGGTATTGTTAACTATCCCAGCCCAGCTGGCGGATGTCTGCTTACGGATGAGAGCTTTGCCAAGAGGCTAAAGGCAATTTGGGCCGCAAATGATAACCAGATAAGGATGGAAGATCTGCCTTTGCTCAAAATCGGGAGACACTTTTTGATTAGACCTGGAGTAAGGCTGATCGTTGGCAGAAATCAGGCTGAAAACCAAAAGATATTAGCCAACGCGAGTGAAAATAGCTGGCTTTTCCGAGTGGTAAATGCACCCGGGCCTGTATCTTTGGCTCAAGGTAATATGGAAGAGGCGGATTTTGAACTTGCAGCTTCTATTACGGCCCGCTATAGCGATGCCAAAAATAAGGCTGCTGTGGCCGTAAGTTGTGTATTGAGCGGCAATAGTGGCGGCGGCGGCAGCAGCAGGCATCGAGTCTTGACGGTTTGTCCAGTTGAAGATTGCTCTACTAGAGCGATATCGGATCTAGCTCAGTGGTTTTTTTCGCCAATAAAGTGCGAGATCTTGACGGTTTGTCCAGTTGAAGATTGCCTACTAGAGCGATATCGGATCTAGCTCAGTGGTTTTTTTCGCCAATAAAGTGCGAGAGCTGGTCGGGTACAAGGGTCGCACCTACAATTGATAGCATAATTGATCCGCTGTGCACTTGTGTTACGGACTTAGTGAAAGAACCACTTAGATATTAGCGAAAGAACCACTTATACAGTGGGGATAGTAGGTTGCGCTTGGTGTTTTAATAAATAAATTCGCTCTTATATATCAGACACCATAATATCAGACACCATAAACCCTATATCAGAACAACTATAAACCCTTGAAAGAGCTTAGCTCTTATTAGGGTTATGTCTCTCAATGGTAGCTAATAAATAAGAGCGAATAAATTAAAACTTCAGGGTATAATTTTTATAAATAACTTGCTCTGATTTTTAGCTTTTTTGTTGGAAAAGGAACGCAGTATGAAATTAAGGAAACAGCAAATAGAGATCATTGCCTCCAGGATCATCGATGAGCTTCGGGAGAAGGGCGCATTGGATGTCGAGGATGAGAGCAAAGCCAAGGCATTGGTGAGAAAGGTGATTACCGATGATCTTATGGTCGAGGATAAGCTGAATGAGGAGGTCAGAGAGCTGTTAGCGAAGGTTTCCTCTGAGCTTCATCAGGGAAGTGTTGAATATCACAAGATGTTCCGGTTAGTAAAGGAGAAGCTCGTCAAAGAGAGAAATTTAATCCTTTAAAAAATCCTTGAAATCTACTGAAAGATGACCAGTGAGGTGAGATCATGAGATTAAGCAGGGAGAAAATTAATCATCTTTCTCATATAATGATAAAAGCCTTCATGCAGGATGAGAATATTGAAATCTTTAGGGATGAAAATGATATCCGACTTGAGATTGTCAGGATTATCACTGAAGAGTTAAAGATAGAGGAAGAGCTGGATCAGCAGGTCCGAAAACGGCTGGAGAGCTATAAGCGAAAGTTGATTGAAGGAAGTGCGGAATGGGAGATCCTCTATCAGAAGCTGTACGAGGAAGAAGCAAATAAAAAGAAACGATGAATTAATCTATGCTTTTGCGCTTTTTCTCCGAATCCTTGATTTTAATGGATTGGCTATTAGAGATAATTTTCAAGGATTTCAAGGCGTTAAGAAATTTCTGCAAAAGTGTAGAATTAATGAGAGAGGAGAAATATTGTTTCCCATATTTTGGTGATGAGAGCCGGGCAATTGCATAAAAATAGACTAATATTTATAAATATCAAATACTTATATGATATGAATTAACCAAGTTTAACTTTGTAACATGTTGATATTATTGGCTAACCAATTATGAGGCAATTGTCCTGGTAATTATAGCCGGGCAATGTTTAAGGTTAAGGTTATGATTTTAGACTGTCCGGCTCACTGTTGGGGTACAAATAAGGAGAGTGAGAAAAAATCCCCGCGGTATTCAATATCCCCTCACTGGCTACTGCTGCATCGTAGTCCTGATGCAAGGTGGCCGGAGCGACGGCCAGCCAATGTTCCCCAGCCATAGAGATAGCAAAAGCTCCAAGCGGTGCGGTCAGGATAATGCTTAGTATCGCAACAGCTAAGATAAGCTCACCCGGTCCGCTATTCATGCCTGCAAGCCTCATGGCGGCTAGGGGAGCAGCTCCAAAAGCTGCCTGAACGGTAGCTTTTGGAAGATAAGAGACCACGACGAACATTTTCTCTTTAAGGGTTAAATTGCTGCCACAAACACAGAGGAAGGTTCCAATGCTTCGGGCGATGAGAGCAAGCCCGATCAAGGCACAACCGGCCAGCCCCGCCCGCAGAGCAACCGGTATGTTGACCTGTACGCCTACCATCACAAAAAGCATAATTTCAGCGAAAACCCAGATTTTACCAAGTCTAGCCGAGATTTCATGAGCCATGGATTCTCGCTTTTCCAGGATGATAAAACCGATGGCCATAACTCCTAACAAGGCCGCAAATGGTATCCGCTCCTTCATAAGACGTTCAAACTGGACTAGAAGGATAGAAATCCCAATGATCAAAAGTACCCGTTTGGTTGCCCGCGGGTTGAACCGATCGAACAAATGGTACAGAAAATAACCAATAAGCAAGCCAGCACCTATGCCTAAGCAAATGGAAATAGGGATGGTGGCTAACTTCCAGATGACATTGACCTTATGGCCTGTATATATGCCAATCAGGGCGCTATAGACAGTAATGACATAGACATCGTCCATAGATGCCCCAGCCAAGACCAAGGAGGGAATCCCCTTCTCTACTCCCTTCCCTTGTTCGATGAAGCGGATCATGAGTGGTACGACCACAGCCGGAGAGACCGCCGAGAGCACAAAACCGAGAACTGCCGACTCAAGGTAAGTCAGCCCCAAAAAATGCGGGGCAAGGATGGTTATGGCCACAGCTTCAAAAGAGGCTGGAATAAAGGAAAGCCGAGCAGCCATTTTACCCACCTTGTTTAGAGTATCCTTGCTCAATTCAAACCCTGCCCGCAGCAGAATTATAATTAGGGCTATCAGCCGCAGGTCAGCCGCAATCGCTAAAAGGTCCGGATTCAGGCAACCAAGGGCATAGGGACCAAGGATCACGCCGAGCAATAGCATTCCCACCAAACCCGGTAGCCGAACTTTTCGGAATAACCAGTCAATAATCAAACTGAAAATGACAATTTCCGCCAGCGCTAGAGCCATAACTGTCTTTTCCTCATCATCTATATCAAATCATCTATCAAATCATTATATTAAACCCTTATTAAACTTTTTCTTAGACTGGCACTGGTTCAGTTTGATTTAAAATCAAGGTGAACAAATTTTGTATTTTTGTAAGTACTTGAAATAATAAAATCTTGCTCTATCCTCCGTCATTCTTGCAAAAGCGGTAATCCAGTCATATCATGGATTCCTACTCTTGCAGGAATGACGAAAAAGACAAAAGTAGAGGTTTTCAATTAAACTGAACCAATGCCGACTCGATTAAAAATTTTGCCACAGGCCAAAAAAAAGGCCCTTACCAGCGTTACTAACCCTGGTAAGGGCCTTCATATTCACACATCATAAGCCTTTTTGCTGACCCCTACCAAGAGTTAAACAGTAGGAGTCATCAGCTCCGGGCTTATTCAGAGCACTTTACGGCGGAACTCCATCGCCTGCCAGAAATATATCGGCTTTTATTGAAATTTTAATTTAAGGTAATATTAGATGTCAAGATAAAAATGTACTAATTTACGGATCTGGTTTTTCTCTTTATGGTGAAAAAGAGATATCTGATAATGTACTGATAGAAAAACAATATCTACTTCATATAGTATCTTTTTTTACATCTTGCCGAAATAAATTTTGTATATTTGTACAAAATAGTACACTGGTATTAACTAATAACCCTAAACCACTGTTATGAGGTGAAGCTTATGTACAAAAAGATCGAATGCAGGTTAGCTATTTTGTTGATATGCGCTATAATTGGTTGTCTGTTTTTTGCCGGTCCGACCTTGGCTGATGCTCCTAAGCCGATAGAGCCTCCTATTAGTGAGATAAGAGAGGCAGTGATAGAGTTTATCCGTGGGTTTAGCCCTCAGTTAGCTGAGCAGATAGAAACCATGATCGAGAAGCGGCAGGAATTAGTGGAAAAGATCCTAGAAAGAATAAGGCCGGATAAACCAGTGCCTCCAACACCAGCAACGGGAATCATTGGGGTCTCAGCCGCGCCCTGAAGATGAGCCAAGATGTTGAAATTACAGATTAGCCGGTTGAGGCGAGGGCATATTCTCCCCTCAACCGGCAGATTATAATTATCCTTAAATAATCTCTCCTTATAATCTCTATATTATTTATAATATCCCTATCGGTTATGGCCATTTTCGGTGAAAAGTCAGCTAAATCACCATTCCGTCACTTTCGCCAAAAGTGGTAATCGAGGGGTAAAAATTCCTCGGATTCTAGCTGTTCAAGAATGGTAGCCATGAGCGATCCCTATTATAGTCAGATATTATAGTCAGATCACCGCACCTTAGTTTTTCGCCTCAGGCGGCGCTGTCTTCAAGCGCTGGATCGTGTCTTTTCCCCTGCCGAAGGCTTTTTCTATAAATAAGGCTAAAAAATGCATTTTTTATCTTTATTTTTTAGCACATTAGCGTATAATAGGAGTATAATTTTTGTATGTTTATGTTAATTTTAAGCTTACTTACAGCAATAGTCATACACAAAAAGCTATATATATACGCAAAAAGCTATACATATCGTGTAACCTATGGTTCCCCGGGTCTGCCCTCACTGTCAAGATAGGGGTCCTGGGGCAGGGATGAGGCCTCTGGCGTGGCTATCTGCTGCCTCGGCTGCTCATAGGGCCCCTGGGGTAGGGATGAGGCAGTACGGGGAGGGAAGCTGCGTGAAATTCGCCCCTCTTGCCTGGCTTGCTAAAGATGAGGCAGTAGGGGTAGGGAAGCTGCTGTAAGATCTTGTTTTTTCAGAATCAAGGAGTGATTATATCATGATAAGTCAATCTCCTCCCTGGCCTAGATATATAGCCCTGGCAGGTGGCTGGCTGCTTATTTTGGCCGGGCTGTATATGATGAATCAGCAAAATAGCCTTCTGGCGCATAGCCTGGTTGAGATGTTCGGGGTTGTTGTTGCCGGTGGTGTTTTTATGACCGGCTGGAACTCGCGTCAGTTTCAAGACAATAACTATTTTCCGTTCCTTGGCCTTGGCTATCTATTTGTCGGCCTAATGGAGATGATTCATCTCCTCTCCCATCCAGGTCTTGGGGTATTGGCAGCCGATAAATGGAGCCCGAATCTGGCTATCGAGCTTCAGATTGCTACCCGATTGATCGAAAGCGTTTCCCTGCTGATCGCTCCCTGGTTCATTGGCCGGAAGCTGAAGGTTGGCTATATATTCTCTGGTTACCTTCTGGCTACTGCCCTTGGGCTTTCGCTTTCTTTCTCTCGGCGGTTTCTCCCCGTGTATTTTTTCGAAGGCCGCGGGACAACCGCTCTTGGCAAGGGGAGTGAGATAGTCATCTGCCTGATTTTATTTGCTTCCATTATCTACTTGATCCGAAAGCGCAGAGAGTTTGATCCGCAGGTAGTGCGGCTTTTGTTTATCTCGATCATGATGACTATCGGCTCTGAATTAACCGCTACTTTTGCCATCAGCATGGATAGCCACTCCATGTTGACTGCACATTTTCTCAAGCTTTTCTCCTTCTATCTTATCTACAAGGCTATTGTTGAGATTGGCATGATGAAACCCTATCAGCTTCTTTTTCGGAATCTGAAGCAGAGCGAAGAGCTTTTTAGGGAAAGCTCAAATCGGTGTGAGGTTTCCCTGGGGCAGTCGAAGCGGGAGTTGACTATCAGGAATCAGATCTCGGATATCTTTCTGACGGTCCCTGATGATCGTATGTATAGCCAGGTACTAGATATTATCCTTAAGGCTTTGGATAGTCAATATGGATTCTTTGGCTATGTCAATCAGGTTGGTGAGATCGCCGTTGCTAACAAGGCTACAGATTATACAGACAAGGATCAGGAGTTGCTGGAGGTGATCGTCAACTCCAAGCTAGCTCCTATTCTCTATGCCAGGCTGGAGAGCGAAACCAGAGAGCAGGAGAGACAGAAGGCGGAAGAGTCGCTCAGAGCTGCTTATGCTGAGCTTGATCAGATCTTCGATACTGCGGCTGATGGGATGTGGGTAGTTGATAAAAATTTTACAGTCATAAGGGTCAATAATACCCTATCAGTTATGGCGGGTTTTGATCAGGATAAGATCGTGGGCGAAAAATGCTATCGAATATTCCCTGGTGCCACCTGCCATACTACCTCCTGCCCAATGGTCAGAATTCTTCAGGGTGAGGATCGAGTCGAATATGATGTGGTAAAACATACTCTTGATGGTCGGGAGATTTTCTGTCTGGCAAACATAACTCCTTTTCTGGCACCTGATGGTGAGCTGATCGGCATAGTTGAGGATTTCAAGGACATCGGTGAGCGAAAACGGATGGAAGAGGAGCTGCGCCGAGCCAAGGAGGAGGAAGAGGCTAAATACCTGAGGCTGGTTGAGCAGGCCAATGATGGGGTGGTGATTATCCAGGATGAAAAGCTTGTGTTCGTCAACCGGGCTATGACTGAGATTGTCGGCTATACGGTTGAGGAAATGATTGGTCAGCCTCACTGGAAATTTTTGGCCCCTGAATGCCGTGACCTGATTATCGAAAGATGCCGTTTGCGCCTTGCCGGCCAGCCTGTTCCTTCTTTTTACGAGACCAAGTTTCAGGCCAAGGATGGGGTGATCAAGGAGGTTGAGATTTCAGCAGGAGTTATTCAGTATCAGGCGAAGGCGGCGATTTTAGGAATTATCCGAGATATCAGCATTCGCAAGAGGATGGAAGAGGAGCTGCTGAAGGTTCAAAAACTTGAGTCCATAGGTCTTCTGGCTGGTGGGATCGCTCACGATTTCAATAATCTTTTGGCCGCGATCATCGGTAACCTGTCGCTGATCGAAATGTATCTCAAGTCTGGCAGTGGGAGTATCATTGAGACTTTAAAAAATACAGAAATAGCCTCTCAGCAGGCCAGGGAATTGACCCAGCAGCTTTTGACCTTCTCCAAAGGCGGCAGCCCGGTGAGGAAATCGGCATCTGTGGCCAATCTGTTGAGGGATGCGGCCCGGCTGTCTTTGAGCGGCTCTAACATTACTTGCAGGCTCTATCTGCCTGATGACCTCTGGTGGGCTGAAATTGATGAAGGGCAGATAAATCAGGTTATCAATAACCTGCTGATTAATGCCGACCAGGCCATGCCTGGAGGAGGGATCATCGAGCTTCGGGCCGAGAATGTCGTGGTTAGAGAGTCTGATAATCTTCCGCTCAAGGGGGGTGAGTATATCAGGGTATCGGTTAAGGACCGGGGTATTGGAATCCCGAAGGAATATCTCCCCCATATCTTTGATCCTTACTTTACTACCAAGCAGAAAGGCAGCGGCCTTGGGCTGGCCATTTCCTACTCGATCATTAAGAAGCATGGAGGATATATAACCGTGGACTCTAAGGTTGGGACCGGAACGATTTTTTCCTTCTACCTTCCAGCTTCGAGCAGGCAAGCCCTGGCAGTGGAAGATGTGATTGAAGAAGAAGGAGTAATATGCGGCCAGGGGAAGATACTGTTTATGGATGATCAGGAAATTATCAGGAATATGGCTGAGGAGATGCTGACCGATCTTGGCTATGAGGTTGAGTTGGCCAGGGATGGCTATGAGGTGGTTGAAATGTATAAAAAGGCCCACGAATCAGGAAATGACTTCGATGCGGTTATCCTTGACTTAACCGTGCCCGGGGGAATTGGGGGCAGCGATGTTATCGGGGAGCTGCTGAAAATTGATCCTGAGGTCAGAGCGATTGTCTCAAGCGGCTACTCGGCAGATCCTATCATGTCAGAGTATGAGCGGTACGGTTTCAAAGGGGTAGTGGCCAAACCTTATAAGCTTGAAGACCTGAGCCGGGAGTTGCACCGCGTCCTCAAAGGCAGCAGGGGTGATAGGGGTGATCATGGCCCAAAGCCACCCATAGAGTTTGCTAACTGCTGCGCTGCCTCCTCAGGGGAGGAAGAGAAGTAAGCTTTAAGGCCATTGCCATTGATAAGCATCTTATTTTCCCCCCATGGATCTCCCTGTTTATATCCTAGTTTATACCAGTCTAGCAGTTTTCGCCCCCCTTGGCCATGACAGTCGCTGCAGGCAAGCGCTTCCTCTTTGGGTCTGATAGAATGGCTTAGGTTAAAATTCATCTGCCTGGTTATTAGGGTAGCTTTGGGATAATCAGGCAGATGATCAGCATCATTGGGATCATCGTAGGTGCGCATGTCAGCTTCAGTGGTTATCAGCAGAGCGGGATCTTCAGGATCAGGCCGGGCGGCAGCCTGAACCTTAGCGGTGGGGATTATGTCATCAAGGTCAGAGTCTTCCGATTTTATCAGCCAGGTAATGCTGATCACATTGAAGGGATAGATTTTGGCGCCGGCAGATTCTTTGCGCTCGGCAAAGTCGAGTATTGGCACATAGTGATAGGCAGGAGAAGGGCCGCGGCCGTCATACCATTTATACACCGGCAGCCAGCCAGGCTCATGTTTTTGACTTATCGGCTGACCGCCCTTGAATCTTGTCCAATCACGGCTAGCCAGGGCCAGCTCAGACCTTGTGCGGGTATCCGTATGGCAGCTTTCGCAGGCAACTTTCTGGCAGTGCTGATCAAGACATGCAGGCTCGCGGATAATTTTCCCACTCTCTGCCGCATCACTGTGGGGCGTGGCAGGATGACAGCCGCTCATGGTGCAGGAGACCAAAGGATCGGTCTTAGTCGGCTCACTGGTATCGACTACCGTCCCCTTGGCTATTTGATGGTCGCAGCTTATATGGCATGATTGGCAGGAGCCTTGAGAGTATAGACCGAGGTGGACATCCTGATTGGGATCAAAGAAATCTCCCCTCTTTTCCGTATCTTTCCGGTGGCAACTCAAGCATTGCTTGACTGTTGGAGCCTCAACCGTAAAATTTCCGCTTGCGGCCTGCCTGACCGATGGATGACAGGCTAAGCAATTTACGGTGGGCTTATTGGGATTCCAAGCAGCACCGATATGGCAGTCATCGCATTTTCGACTGATCCAGCCATCAATTCCATCCTCTTCAGAAAATTTGAACATCGGCAGGGCACACCATTTTTCGACCATACCAAGCCCGGTGCCAATCCCAAGCTGCCCGTGATACGACTGCTCGACCGTGATGCAGATCTCGGCTCCTTGAGCGGCGGCGATCTTTTCAATCCCCAGGCAGGTATGATCAGCCAGAAGCAGGCTAATAATAACTAAAACTGCAAACAAGGCTTTTCTTGGACTTGTCATTTTCCCTCATCTCCCCTCTTTCTTGAGGCCGAACTTCTTCATCCATTATTTATCATTATCTTGATTTATCATTACCTTGCAGTACATGATATATTATCGGAAGCAAAGGCACAG
The DNA here is from genome assembly GCA_023512255.1 of bacterium. Taxonomy (GTDB): domain Bacteria; phylum SZUA-182; class SZUA-182; order DTGQ01; family DTGQ01; genus DTGQ01. The sequence goes on from JAILZY010000052.1 coordinate 10,789, forward strand.
TTTATATTAGTAGCCTAGGAGCTAGCGGTTTAATATTAATAGCTTAATGGTTTTTCGCTAACAAAGTGCACAAGCTCGGGGGGACGGCGGGCAACAAGGTCTGCGAGCTACAATTGATAGCGTAATTGATCCGCTGCGCACTTGTGTTACGCACTTAGCGAAAGAACCACTTAATAGCGGCTAGCGGCGGTTGATGAGGAAGGAGAGTCTGCTCAGAAAACAGGATGGCTTCATGCGGCAGGTTGGGCAGCAAAAGATTCTGGCCAGGAGAAAGAGAACGAGCCCTAGCAGGCCAAACAGGGCTGCCAGGCAAGCTAGAAGGAGGCTAAAGCTGCGGATCAGGGAGATGATCATCAAGACTTGGGGCAGGAGAGCGAATGAGCCAAAATATATAAAGGGCCATGTGAGCTGAGAAAATTTATCTAGGCATCCCTGGCTAGTGAGCCTCGGAACCACCTTTCCCCAGCCCATAGGACAGCTTTGTCCATAAAAGTAGCAGTGGCGGCAAACCTTTAGGCGGACCAGGAAAAGGTAATTAATCAAGATCCAAACTACCCATATCAGCGACAGCCACCCTGATCCAGACAGACTGACAAAGTATAATCCCGTGGCTCCAACCGAGGCGGTTAGCAGAAAAAGCGCGTTCAAAAAGAAAGGAGATAGAGAAATTTTGCAAGCTCTCAAAATCATCACCTCATTATTTACCCCTCAATTATTTATTGCCTGGTCATTATTGCCTGGAGTAGCTGGCCTCTCTTAGGTTCTCAAGCCCCGCTTGGGGGTGTAGCCTTTCGTCCCAGGTTGTTGACCACATTACCGATTGTCGATGCTCTTACCTCGCGGCGCGGGTAGCCTTTCGACAAACCTTCCGACAAAAGAGAAGCCTTGATTAAGCCGAAAAGAAAGATAGGAGATATTATACTCGTTTATCTATACCTTTATTATATATCATATATCTTAATCATATATCTTATCGGCCTTTAGAGTGGGGAGGTTTTCGGCAAGCTGTGCTGAATAGACGGCCATGAAAAAACTCGGCTTCCGCGGCAGATTGTGGCTGCTGACCTTTCATATCTTCTTTGCCTCTGTTTGGATTGGTACCGCCATATCCATGAATCTGATCGTGCTGTTCAAGGCTACACCCAAAAGTGGGGAGGAGCTCTATGCCTTTAACCTTAGCGTCAAACTCCTCGATGATTTTCTGATCGCTCCCTCGGCAGTGGGAGTTGTAATAACCGGCTTCTTGATCTCCCTGCTGACCAAGTGGGGTTTTTTCAAATTCCCTTGGGTTACGGTCAAATGGGTTGGTACCATAGCTTTGCTCATGTCCGGGGGGTTTTGGCTTCTGCCCTGGCTAAATCGTATGATCGCTCTCTCCAAGGTGCAACCCCTGGTACAGCTTCAAGATCCCCATCATTACCTATACTATCGTACCAGACTACTCATCTTTGGCAACATTCAGGTCCTGGCCTTGGCCAATATGATTTTGATTTCCATAGCTAAACCTGGGAGCAAGAGCGAAAGGAGGCCCAGAAATCTCTCCCCACCAAGCTTCTCTCTTGAGGACATAGGAGAGGAGGGGGAAATGCAGCCCCTAGCTACAGAGGTTGGAGGCCACGGCTTGGGGCACAGAAGAGCATGGGGGAATGGGTAAGTTTTGGACCCTTCACTAGGATTATAGGCTTATCACTAGGATTATAGGCTTGGGGCACAGAAGAGCAGGGGGCAGAAGGGCATGATTCGAGGAGCAGTTTATTCCCATTGTGCGTGTGGGGATTGTGCCTCCTATTCTGCCTCTAGGATGTCGATTCTGATTCCCATTATGCGTGCGGGGATTGGGTAGGATTAGGCTTGGGTCTGGCGGAAAATCATTATTCCCATTGTGCAGAGGCTACCCGATAGCTATTCAGGAACTATTCAGGCTATCTTCAGGCGGGGCTGGCTTGCCAGCCCTTGGGGAAAAATCGCTCGGCCGGCCTAATATGGAATCTTGCCGGCAAGCCGCTCTTATCCCCTTTGCCCGGAGATTCCCTCTTCTTGTGGCCTATACTTGGAGTAGTAAGGATCTTTGAACCGAATTCGGAATTCGACCCCCTCGCTTCGGATCATGTCCACTTTTCCCTGAAGCTGATTTTCCACTAGATTGACTACGATTTGCAAGCCAAGAGACTTTGTGTTCCTGAAGTCGAAATCCTGCGGCACTCCAATGCCATTGTCAGCAATTCGGATCTCGATCTCATGATTATTTCCCCTGCGCAGGCTGAATCGGATCTGACCGGTTAGATTTTTCGGGAAGGCGTGCTGGAGAGAATTCGTAATCAGCTCATTTACGGCTAGACCGCAGGGAACAGCAGCCTCAAGAGAAGCAAAAATACCCTCATCGGCCACAAAGATAAGGGATATATGGCTATGAGCTCCACGGTAGCTCTTCAGCAGGCTGTTAATCAGATCCGCAAAATAGCTCTTTAGATCAACCTCGGCCAGATTCTTAGACTGATAGAGGTATTTATGAACCAGGGCCATTGATTTGATCCGGTTCTCGATTTCCCGAAAGATCCGAAGCACCCGCTCATCTTTAGTATATGCAGACTGGAGGGAGAGGAGAGAGGCGATGACCTGTAGGTTGTTCTTGGTTCGGTGATAGAGCTCGCGCAAGAGGAGCTCTTTCTCAGCCAAAGAAGCCCTGATCTGCTCTTCGGCCCGCTTGAGAGCGGAAATGTCGGTGGCTACGTAAACCATGCCTCGCGACCCTAACTGCTCGCCCCGCAGGGGAGAGCTAGAAAAAAGGACCGGAATCTTTCGACCATTTCTGGCGATCAGGATCTGCTCGCCTGGGGAGACACTCTCCCTTGCCGTCTCCGGTAGGATTACTCCCAGAGGTTTTCCGATCAGCTCATGTTCACCATAGCCCAGCAATTTATCCGTAGCCTGATTGATTTTCTCGATCAGCCCTTCAGGGCCGGTTACAATCAAGGCCTCATGGATTGAGGCCAGGATATTGTCGATGTAATTTTTGGCCCTCTCGATTTCACGTTTTTGGGTGTATAGTTTGATAAATACCCGACATTTGTTCAAGAGGATCGAAGGATGATATGGCTTGACTAAAAAATCTACCGCGCCGGAATCATACCCTTTGAAGAGATGATAGTCGTCAGAGTAGATGGCTGAGAAGAAGATAATCGGTATCTGCTGAACCCTCTCATCACTGCGCATCAGCTCTGCCAGCTCATATCCATTCATCCCCGGCATCTGAACATCGAGCAGAGCCAGGGCAAAATCATGGTTTAGTACCTGTTTTAGGGCATCGTTTCCATTGGTAGCTGATATAATGTCTACGTCAAGGGCCTTTAAGGTTTCTTCAAGCGCAAAGAGGTTTTCTGGTTGATCATCGACAATCAAAATTTTTGGTTTTTCCTTCATAAGCACTTCTTAATCCTTAACACTTCTTACTCTATAAAGGAGTGGCTACAGTCTGCTTATAAAGAAGTGGCTGCGGCAGTATGGGTTTTCCGATAGATCCTCACCCTGCTGCTGAGCGGGGTAAAATCTGCGGCCACAGGGGAAAACCCAAGGCTTTCCTTAGACCCGAGGCAAAGAAATCCACCATGAATAAGGCTGTCTCTTAGCAGGCTAAGCACACGGCTCTGGAGCTCCTTGTCGAAGTAGATCAGCACATTTCGGCAGAGAATCAGTTGCATCTGGCCGAATACACTATCTGTGGCCAGATTATGATTGGCAAAGATGATATTTTTCTTCAGAGAAGTATCCATAATGGCTGAATCGTACTGAGCATAGTAATAGTTGGAAAATGACCTGATCCCCCCGGCTTGCTGGTAGTAGAGACTCCATTGCCTGATCTGCTCGATAGGATAAATGCCCTCTTTTGCCTTTTTGAGAGCCGTGTCATTTATGTCTGTGGCATAGATTGTCGCCCTTTGGTAGAGCCCTTCCTCCTGCAAGATGATTGCCAAAGAGTAGACCTCCTCACCTGTAGCGCAGCCAGCATGCCAGACCTTAATAAACGGATAGGTTTTTAGGAAGGGGGCGACCTCTTTTCTTATGGTCAGATAGACCTCAGGATCTCGGAACATATCGGTTACGGTGATCGAAAACGCCTGGATCAGCAGGGGGAAAAACGATTCATCATACAGCACAGATGAGATCATCTCCAGGACAGACTTACGACCTGAGCGGGACAGGAGCTGTTTGACTCTCCTTTTGATCGAATCGGCAGCATAGTGCCTGAAATCATACCCATAGCGCTGATACACGGCTTCAAGGAAAAGGTGGATTTCAATATCTTCCAGGCTGCTACCTCTTTCCATAGCTTATCTCTCCTGCTTCTGCTCTCTCCCATTAGCGGTACAGCCAAACCCGCATCATGGAAATTAGGCGATCCACATCAATCGGCTTTGAGAGATAATCATTGGCTCCGGCAGCCAGGCACTTTTCCCGGTCCTCTCTCATAGCCTTGGCTGTCAGGGCAATGATTGGCAGACTCAGGAATTTTTTCTGGGCTCTGATCCTGCGGATGGCTTCATAACCATCCATGACCGGCATCATGATATCCATGAGGACAAGATCAATATCAGGATTCTTTCTCAAAATATCCAAGGCCTTTTGTCCATCCTCTGCCTTGAACACCTTCATTCCTCGCTCCTGGAGGACGCCGGCTAGAGCAAAGGCATTACGCATGTCATCATCGACCAGCAAGATTCTCTTGCCTGTCAGAATGCTATCCTGATTATAGAGGAGAGAAATTATCTCCTGCTTGTTTTTGGGCAGATTACTGATCAGCCGATGCAGAAAAAGGGCGGTTTCATCGAGCAAGCGCTCCTCTGATTTTACTCCCTTGACAATGATCGACTCGGTATATTTGCGCAGCTCCTCCTCTTCTTCTTTAGTCAGCTCCCGAGCAGTGTAGATAATGATTGGCGGGATAACTAGCCCTTTTTCCCTCTCAAGAGCTTGCAGCACCTGAAATCCTGACATATCCGGCAGGCCAAGATCTAGAACCACGCAGTCGTATTGCTTGGATTTGATCGCCTGGATAGCCTCAGCTCCGCTGCCTGCTTCGGTAACCTTGACATCGCTGTTGCCGACGATCCGAACAATGTTTGCTCTCGACGCCGGATCATCCTCTACGACCAAAAGGTCCTTGATTGTCTTGGCAATCATTTTCTCGATCCTGCCCAAGGCCTCGGCCATCTGCTCAGCAGTCGCCGGTTTGGTCAAAAATCCTATAGCCCCTTTCTGAAAGGCGTAAATGGTCTTTTCCTCAACTGACATGATATGGATCGGAATATGGCGGGTTGCAGGCTCTCGCTTGAGAGTCTCCATAACCTGCCAGCCGTTAATGCCTGGGAGAAGAATATCCAGAATAATGGCTTGGGGCAGATATTTTTTGGCAAGCTCAAGCCCTCCTTCTCCCGTGCTTGAGAAAAGGCACTTAAACCCCCTTGCTCGGCATTGATCCATCAGTATTTGGCCAAAATTCTGGTCATCCTCAATAATCAGAATGCTGCGATCATCTGGCCGAAGATTATCTCTATCGTCCTGAAGAACAATAGCTGCGGCCTCTGTCTTTTGAAGAGCATCAAGCTGTTGCTGAGCGGGGGATTCTCCACCCAGCGGCTTTGGCCAAACCGTTGGCTGAGATTTGGGCTCAGCCAAGGCCGATCCTGCCCCTTTTTCCGCTTGCCCGCTCCTGAGCGGAAGGTATAGGGTAAAGGTTGAGCCCTGCTCAGGTTCACTTCTAGTCAAGACGACCCTCCCACCTAGGAGATTGGCCAGATTTCTTGAAATCGAAAGGCCAAGCCCTGTGCCGCCATATTTTCGTGCCGTCCCTCCCTCTGCCTGTTGAAAGGCTTCGAAAATTATCCCCTGCTTTTCAGGCGGGATACCTATGCCAGTATCGGTAAACGCAATGGCTAGGACTGGGGCGATGAGTCCATCTGGTAGGCTCTTTTGCTCATCCAGCTTTCTGATGTCGATCGTGATCCCCCCTTTATCGGTGAACTTGATCGCATTTGAGATCAGATTCCTCATGATCTGAGAGATTCGCTTGCGGTCAGTCAGGATGAGCTGCGGTGCACTCTGATCGACAGTAACTTCTAGGGCCAGGCCTTTATTCTCAGCCATATGCTTAAAGTTTGAGATCAACTCTTTGGCTAGCTCCTGAATCGATACCTCCTCAGGATTGATATCCATCCGACCTGACTCAATCTTGGCCAAATCAAGGATATCATTGATCAGCTCAAGTAGCGCTTTTCCGCTATTATGGATAATCCTGAGCGCCTCAACCTGACGGTCAGTCAAGTTGCCATCCCGATTTTCGGCCAGAGTCTGGGATAGGATAAGCAGGCTATTCAGAGGGGTTCGCAGCTCATGGGACATATTGGCCAGGAATTCGGATTTATACCGATTGGCCAGGCTAAGCTCCTGAGTCTTTTTTTCAAGCTCTCTTCGGGCTGCTTCAAGCTCGCTGTTCTTTCGCTCTATTTCAACTCTCTGCCGCTCCTGCCACTTGGCCCTCTCCTCCAGCTCTTCGTTAGCCGCCTGAAGCTCCTCATGCTGAATTTTGAGCCTCTCTTCGCTTTCTCTGAGCGCCTGGGTCTGCTCCTCCAGCTCTTCGTTAGCCGCCTGAAGCTCTTTCTGCTGAACCTGGAGCTCTTCTGCCTGACGCTGGCTTTCTTCGAGAAGCACCTGTATCTTTTCCCTCGATTGAGCAGAGTGAATAGCAATGGCTACGCTTTCCGCAACCAGATTAAGGAATTCCTGATGGATTGCTGAAAATTCAGAGAAAGAGCCAAGCTCGGCCACTCCCTTCAACTTGTCTCCAAACAAGAAGGGGACGACTAGAATATGCCTGGGGAGTGAGTCACCAATGGCTGAAGTGATCCGCACATAGTCTTGCGGAATATTGGCTACCAGGATCATGGTCCGCTCAAAAGCTGCCTGCCCAGCCAGCCCCTCGCCAATCCTGATGGTGGGCTTGACCCCGAGCCCCTTGGGGAGGGCGTAGCTTGCGCAAAGTTTCATTACTCCTTCGCTGTCTTCATCGAGGGTATACAAAGCAGCGATTTGAGCACCTAGGTACTTGGCTAGATAGGTAATGATGTTTCGGCCTAGATCTAGCAGGCTTTGCTCCCCGCGCATTTTCTCATACAGTTCATTCTGTCCAGATCGCAACCAGCTCTGTTTTCTGTTTTCCTCCCTGGCCTTGCGCAGCGATCGGGTCATATCCTGGAGAGCTCGGCCAAGCTCATCAGCCTGGCTGCGAAGCTCGACTGTGCTGGAAAGATCGTCTCTGGCAATATCTTGGGCCTGTCTGGTGATATTTTTAAAACTGGTGCAGATCTCTTGGAGAGAGAGGTAGACAGGATCTAGCTCATCGCCCGCTCCTTCAAGCTCCCGCGGGCTTAGAAGATAGCCAGAGGCGATTTTTTTGGCTTTTTCCGAAATTTCCACCGTGCGGGCAATAATACCGCGGCTAGTAAAGGTCGCGATCAGCATCCCAGAAACCGTAGCCATCAGCAGGAAACCGATCAGAAGATTTGAGGTTATCAGATAACCGCGCTCGGCTTCATCCCTCTCGGTCTTCAACTTCTGATAGCTCCTGGACATTATATCTGCTAAAATTTTCTGAGTCTCATCAATTATCTGATGGCCTTTTAGTTCAATCTCCTTGGTGTCTTTACCCAACTGCCTAAGGTCATTGATATTGCGGTTAATAGCCAGATATTCCTTCCAGAGGAAATCAACCTTTTTTAGCCGCTGTTGATCATAAGGGTCAACCAGATTATGCAGCCTAGCCAGGGAGCTTTCTAGTGTGCGGATACCCTGATTGATCAATTCTATATTTTTCTTCCTCTCCTCCTGGGAGGCTCCAGAGCGAAGGACAACTTCCTCCATTCGGTGGATATCAAGGATGGTGCTGCTGATCTGATTGATAGTTTGGATTCTTTGGATGGCAATATTGATGACTGTGTTGAATTTGCCATTGAAATCCGCAAGCCTAATGATGGAGATCAAGATTCCTAAAGCCATCAGAGCGAGAATAGCCAAAAAACCGCTGAATAACTTTTTCTTAAACGTTCCCTTCATTGTTACTGCCTATGAGTTAATAACTTATTACTGCCCTATGAGTTAATCATCTAATCTCTTTGAATCCATAGTGTTTCTGTTCATCATTACCTTCCCTATGATGTCACTTAACTCTCCGATCCGATACGGTTTGGCCAAAGCCGCGCAAAACCCATACTCCCTGAATGAGGCCAGGACAGGATCATCGGCATAGCCGCTGGTAACGATCGCTTTTACTTCAGGGTCGATCTGACGAAGCTTTTCGACTGCTTCAACTCCTCCCATCCCCCCGGGGATGATCAGGTCAACAAGCACCGCATCAAAGGGCCGGCCAGAGTTTTTGGCCTTTTGGAATAACTCGATCGCCTGAGAGCCGTCAACAGCAATCTCAGCTTCATAACCAAGCCGGGCAAGCATATGTTTGACCGTATTTCTCACTAGCTCCTCATCTTCGAGGATAAGTATCCTCCCTTGCCCAGGTTGAATCTGTCTTGGGGGCTGAATCTGCTTCTGTGAGGCTATTTTCTCCTCTGCTGGCCCTCCTCTTGGGACGAGATTAGCGGCAGGGATATAGAGAAAAAAGGTTGTGCCAACGCCGACTTTTGATTCTACGCTGATATACCCCTCGTGCCGTTTGATGATCGAGTGGGCAGTAGCCAGGCCAAGGCCGCTTCCCTGCTCTTTGGTGGTGAAATAGGGATCAAATATTTTGGACAGATGCTCTTGCGGTATGCCGTGCCCCTCATCTTCGACCGACACCCTGATGTATCTTCCCCCCCGCAGTGGCAATCCATCCTGGGGTCTGACCACGACATTTTCAGCCCTTACCCTAACTATTCCACCCTTGGGCATGGCTTGGCTGGCATTGATAATTAGGTTGTTGAAAACCTGACTTATCTGTCCAACATCTACTTCTGCTGGCCATAGATTATCGGCCAGGGAAAACTCAGCCTTAACCTTAGACCCTCTTAGGGCAAACTCGACCGTATCTTTCACTAGCCTTGAGATTGATGCGGTTTCTTTTAATGGCGCTCCGCCCTTGGCAAAGGTAAGCAATTGTTTGGACAGATCTATGGCCCGGCGGCTTGCGTTCTCAGCCTGATCCAAAAGCTCAAGAACAATATCTTCAGGCTCGACATGCAGCCTCAGAAGGGAGAGTGTGCCGACGATGCCCATCAGAATGTTCCTGAAATCATGGGCAATTCCCCCAGCCAGAACACCAATCGACTCAAGCTTTTGAGCTTTTTGCTGCTCTTCCTCTATTCTCTTGCGCTCGGTGCGATCAATACCTAACTCCAAAACCAGTGAATGTCCGTCAATATCGGTGAACGGATAGTCATGAATCTCATACGTTCGGCCATCAGGCCCGATCATCTCCCACTGGTAGGGTGCGCTGCTATCCGCGGCGGCGGTATCAAAGACAGGGGAGGCTAGATAGTTCTCTGCAAACCCATTACCTTTTTGGCCTAGGATTTCATGATATGCTCTTCCCTTCGGATCACCGAAATGGTCGATAAAGTATCGGTTGACAAAGCGGATGGAATTATCCGGCGCTCGAAGAAGGACAAAGGCAGGCAAGGCATCAAGGAGAGCAAAAAGCCTCTGCCGCTCGGTCTGCAAGGCCTCTTCTGCCTCCTTCCGCAGGGTAATATCTTCCAGCATAGGCAGAAAGTATAGGGGATGGCCCAAAGCATCCCGCACCAGGCTGACTGAAAGACAAATCCAGCCTATTTTCCAACTCTTGCACCTTATGCGGCTATCTAGTTGAAATCGATCAATACTGCCATTTAGCAGACTGGCCATTTTTTCAAGCCACACTTTTAAATCATCAGGATGAATAATTTCTGGAAAGCTGAGCAAGATGAGCTCCTCTCGCGCATAGCCGCTCATCTGACAGAGCCTTTCATTTACCCGCTGAAAGCGATAGTCTAGGGAAAGAATAGCCGCTCCGATGGGTGAGTCATCGAATGTCCGCCGCAGTTTCTCCTCACTCTCCCTCAGCCGAGCCTCTGTCTTGGCTCGATAGAGTGCCATTTCAATATTGGCATACAGCTCTCGATCCTCAAAAGGCTTGAGTATATATCCAAACGGCTCGGTTATCTTTGCCCTGCTCAGGATCTCTTTATCCGAGAAGGCGGTAAGATAGACAACCGGAATATTGAACCGGGACCGTATCTGATCAGCAGCCTTGATGCCGCTTATATCGCCGCCTAAGACGATATCCATGAGCACTAAATCTGGCTTTTCCTCTTCCACTTTTCGGATTGCCCACTCGCCTGAAGAGACTACGGCACAGACGCAGTAGCCTTCCCCCTCGAGCTTCATCTGCAAGCTTTTGGCAATAATAATTTCATCTTCAACAATTAATATCTTGGCTTTATCCATATACACTATAACCTCAAGTTTATAGGAAAAATTTAAGGCTATGGCTGTTACTTTTCTCCTCAAAGCTGATGGGATGGATAAATTTCAATCAACCTTGTATTTGTTTGGAGTATCAACCTATTGGGAATTATAGATATTATAATATGTTATTATTTATTAAGTCAAAGAACTAATGAGGTTGCTTATATGTTTCCCATACTTTTTGAAGACTCCCATACTCTCCTCCCCCCTTGATAGGGAGGCTTTGCCCAGCCAGCCAGTCCGACCAGCATCCTCCCCCCCTTGATGTGGAGGCTTTAGTGAGGGGGATAAAAGGCTCCCCTTCCCATTAAGGGAAGGGATGATCGGCGCATCTGTCGAAATATTGGGCCGGCGTTTTCCCTTTTCCCATTAAGGGAGGGGAATGTTGGAAACATCTGTGAGGTTGCATATTTCATTGGCAGATAGTAGATAATTGGCAGATAGCAGATAGATGATAGGACTATTGGGGAAAAAAGAGGAGATATTTTACTTTTCGCAATCACCTGCCGAAAGGTCAACCCGAAAGATCAGTCGGCCTACGTATCCGCTCATAACTTTCCTTATCCGCCCATCCTCATGAGCCATGCCCTGTAAGCAGGAAAGGATGCGCTGGCGGAGCACTTCCTTGTCGCCATTCTCCACAAAGCCATAAACCAGGTCAAGGAGAATATCAGCCTCTGTCTGCGGATCAGCCAGGCTCTCATGCCGATGGTAGCTAAAATCAATCGAGGGGCGATATCCAAGTGAATAGAGGAGATTGAAAGCTAGAGTGATGCTGCTGCCTTGCTGATCGAGCTCTTTTCCGGTAAGATGACGCCACACCTCCTCAGCCGTATTTTGCCGCCGTTTCCCTGACCAGGCTGCCATAGCGCACCAGTGGCGACTAGTAGAGATAAATTTCAAAAAGCTTTCAGGCCCGCTAACTGCCGGTGTCATATGAGCAAAGGCAAGATCAAAGGCTGAGCGAAACCCCATCTGATCAATATCTGCACTCAGCCAATCCAAGTGCAGGGGAATAATGCGGCTAGCTACCTCAGGCGGTGTTTCCTCCCTTAGATAGTGCAGCATCCCTTCCGACACATCCACGGCTGTTACCAAGGCCCCAGCCTGAGCAAAGGGAATGGCAAAGCGGCCCGTTCCGCAGCCAAGATCAAGAATTTTTATCCCTTCCCTGAGAATGCCTCTCTCCTTCAAGAGCAGGAGCATCTCATCTCTCATCGGATCTGCCTGCTGTAGCCCTCTCCAGCCTTGGCTAAATTCTTTCGATAATTTGTCCCAACGATCTGGCCTGACAAAGGCTCTGTTCACGGTTTGCTGCATCTTGTGCTCAAGATGCTCCCAGTGCCGGATCCAGAAGCTTGGATCAAGAATATTATCAAGAGAGCTATTTAAAAGAGAGCTATCTAAGGGGGAATTCACAAGATTCATAGGCGACCTTTCCTCGCTCATCAGAGCCTGCCGCTGATAGATCAGGTTAGGCTTATTTTATAAACTAGGCTTATTTTATAAAATATATGCGGTTTATATTCCGCTCTTTCGCTACCCATACCCAAAAGATATCCACGGGCAATACCCTGGCCCTAGGGAGCTTGAATTTGTACTTTAAAATTTGATTAGTTATACCAGATTTGTAGGCCGATCACAATCATTTTTATAAGGAAGGGCCAGATTTTCCCACAGCAATGACCCAAGCCATCAATTTACCCTGGTGGGTGAAGTTGAGCTGATTTTTCTCCGATGTAAATAGCAGGGTATAGCTTGTCTTATAGCTGTCTTATAAGAGATGCCGGACTTATAAGAGATGCTGGAGGAAGAAAAAAATGTCCCTCAAATTGCAGTGTAGGATAGCTGTATGTCTGGCTGCTCTTTTGGCTGCTGTCTTTTTCCCCGCAAGAGAGGGGATAAAGGCTACTCAGGACAGTAGCCAGGGGAATATTCAGAGAAATGTTCAGAAAAATGTTCAGAAGGAAGAAGATGAAAAATATTTCAAATCTCTTCCTGACCAATCCTTTGCGGTGATCGAGAAAGATCAAAATGGTGCACTCATTCGTCTTTTGCCACATCATGACGAGAGGGGAAAGCTAGTCATACCCTGGCTGGAGGAGTCTATGAATCAAATCTTTAAGCTTGATCCTAATCATCGGATAGAGGCTAGGGAGCATCTGTTGAAGGATTACTATGAGATCAATGAATAAGGATTACTAAAGGTATTGCTAGAGACTATAGATATGGCTGGAGACAATGAATATTACTGATAATAAATAAATGAATAATAAATAAACGAAATTTTAGTCACTCCCTTGGTCAGGTTTTTGAGCTTCTTTAAGGGCAGAAAAATTCTGCTAACCTTAGAGAGAGACAGTAGATAATCAGAGAGCAGATAATCCTTCAGAGAGCAGAGATAATCCATGTATGAATTTAGCGACTTGAAAATTATTCATCACCTTGATCGCCTGTGGGCGATTTGCCGTGGAGAGCTTTCCCCACCAGTTACGGTTGAAATCGAGCTGACCAATGCCTGCAATCACCGCTGCATCTTTTGTCTTGATCAGTCTTACAACGCGATAATCAATGCAACCCTGAAAGAAGCTCCTTTGTTGAATTTGGCGGCTGAAATTGCTGGGCAGGGGGTGGAGAGCGTCATTTTTACTGGAGGTGGAGAACCGCTCCTGTACTACTCATTTAGCAAGATAGTTCAGCACTTTCGGACCAAGGGGCTACATATTGGTCTGATAACTAATGGTGAGGCCATTGATCGGCATCTTGAGGCCATTCCCCATCTTAGTTGGGTGCAGGTAAGTTTGGATGCAGCCAGCGTTGAAATCCATCAAAAACTGCATAATCCATTCAAGAACAACATCTTTCAGACTATTGTCGATAATCTTTATCAGATTTCCACCTCGGTCTTCACCGGCATAAGCTATGTCCTTCATCCCGATAATTTTCGGCAGATGCCAGCGGCGATTCGTTTGGCCAGGGAAGTTGGCTGTCGTTTTATCGCCTTCAGACGAGTTGATGGCTTGCCGCAGGCCCAAAGTTTTACGCCAGCGATGCTGATGGAGCTTCGGGAGCTTATGGCTGGGATTAATTGGCGGCAGGAGGCCAATTTTCAGATCTTGGCTCCGCGGCTTGATCATTTTGCTCCGGGGTATCGTCCGCTACCCTACTCTCCTTGTCTAGCCCACCATCTGATCGGCATCCTGAGTTCAGATGGCAATTTCTATCCCTGCCGCACCTTGCGGGGCGATGCGGATTATGCCTATGGCTCGATTTATCGGGACAGCTTTCAGAACATCTGGTATGGAGAAAAGCGAAAGGCGGTGTTAGAGAAGATCGCCCGAGGGGATTGCTCGGCCAGGTGTCTTGGCCACACCTTTTATCTGCGCTACGATCACTATAATCACTGGCTAGAATACCTTAGCCGGGGTAGGGATCGGGTGGGGCATGTGGAATTTCTTTAAATTAAATGGAAAAAATTCCTCCAGATGTTCCCCATATTTAAAATTAGGAGAAGTAGATAAGCTGCAGGGGAAGGGTATTGAGGTAAAAGACAATAGT
>JAILZY010000159.1 GCA_023512255.1 bacterium
TTTCTTCTCTCTTTATTTTCTCTCCTCCCCTTTATATTTTCAACATTATTTTTTCAACATGGGGAACATCTGTTGGAAAGGGCCCTTTTTTGGAAGGAACCCTTTTGGAAAAAGGGTTCCTTCCAAACCATCCTCCTAAAACTTTAAACTATACTACTAACGAAAGTCAAAACCATTGGGCCAAGACCCTTCTGCCTTGCTCAAAAACTAAAGTAAAATCACTGCGGCTGATATTCAACACTGAGAGAGGATTTATTTGATAATAACGACAATAATACCAAAGTAAAAAAAGCATCTCAAAGCTATAAGAGCCAGTGCTGGCCAAAGAGCAGCCAATCACTCCAAATAAAGGAATCAGCAGAAAATTCAAGATGATATTCACCACTGCTGAGGCGGCAACTGCCCCAGAGAGAACCGCCGGGCGGTTGATTCCAGCAATGCTTACCGTCAAAATACGGCTTATTCCAAAGGCAATGGTCCCAGGTAAAATAGCTACCATCAAAATATACGAGCTTTGAAACTGCGGGCCGAACAGGATAGGAAACAACCACCATCCAATAGATACCAACCCAAGGGCGATCGGCAACATAATAATCAGGGCTACCCGACATGACTGAACTGTCAGCTCAGGTCTTCCTCTGGCATCAGCCGACACCCTCGGAAATACAGCCTGAGACATAGCATCAGGAAACATCCAAAGCTTTTCGCTGACAGCTACAGCTACCGCGTAGTGCCCGATCTGGGCACTTTCAAGAAAAAGCGGCGCAATCAGCATATCAATCCGATTATTGGCCCAATTTGAGATCTTCCCCATGTACATCTTAAGGCCATAGATAAAACTCTCCCGCACCGCTTTCCAGTTTAAACCAAATTCCCCAGGCCGGATAAGCATGCCCAGGGCAACAGCTAGCCCTATCACCGCCGAAAGATGCCAGCCGAGATAAGCAAACACTGCACCCCACAGTCCCCACCTAAAAGCCCAGGTAAATAATACCAGAAAAATGAGATAGACGATCTGAGCGATCACCTCAAGGAGATTCATTAAGGGGATCCGATTTAGCCCCTGGATAATCCTGCTTCCCCAAGTCGATATGTACATCAGGGGAAGCGACAGCATAATTACAAAAATCAGCCGCTTATCAGCAATGTTGGCTAGGCTCTTAAATTTCATCACCACCAAAACCGTTCCAGTCAGGATAGCCAGACTGCCAAATAAAGCACCCAAGAGAAGAGTTGCCGCCCAAAGCTGGCCAGCAGTGAATTTTCGCTGAGCCGTATAGTAAACATTGGCAAACGAAATCCCCGGCCCACAGATGTGGACCACCAGAGACAAAAAGGAGATCATAACCGCCCACATTCCCATCCCTGAAGCCCCAAGAAGCCGAGCCAGGATAACACTACCAACAAAGGCCAGCAGAGCAGTAGCCAGACGGCTGATCAGGGTCAGGAGTGAGTCACGGGCAACCATGGTCTTTGGTCTTCTAGCAAAATTATTATGATTAGCGGCTGATCGTAGAGCACAGGCAGTGAGTAATTTTTAGGTACAGGATTTTTCTCTGCAAATCTAGGCACAGGATTTTCTCTGCAAATTTAAATATTGGGCAATCTGCGAGGCTGAAGCTGGCAACTGAATCGGGCGGTTTTGCAGCTCCTTGCGAGGCCTGATCTCATACTCTTTCGGTAGCCTGTCTTCAAAATACATCTGCTGAAATCCAGAAAACTTAAGCTGGTGTGAGGTAGAATCTACCACCACCTTATCTGTCTTCTTGATCAGTCCCTGCTCGACCGCCTTTTTGACCCCAGCTATGGATTCTCCTCCCTGAGTACAAACGATATGTCCGTGGCGGTTTGCCTCCAGCATCTGATCAATGATTTCCTGCTCTGTAACCTCAACCACAGAAAATCTATCCTGAAAATAAGCGCTGACTAGCTGAGAGACCTTGGGGAAGGATACCGGATCACCAATCATAGCAGCCTGGGCCACGCTCGGCTTCACTTTGATCGGCTGATACCGCCCATCCCTCCACCAGCGGGCTATCGGATTGGCATGTTGGCTCTGCACGCCAATGATCCGGGGAAGCTGAGGGATGATCTCCAAGCGATAAAGATCAACAAATCCCTCCATGACCGCAGTGATATTTCCGGCATTGCCGATGGGAACTACCACCACAAGGTCTGTGGTGTCATAATCCATCTGCTGGGCAACCTCGTATGAGTATGATTTTTGTCCCATAATCCTGACCGGATTTTTGGAATTGAGGAGAAATACCTCATAGTTTTCAGAAAGTTCCTCGACGATCTTCATGCAGTCGTCAAAAACGCCAGAAATTTCTATGACCGTGGCCCCGCTTCCAAGTGGCTGCGAAAGCTGCTGAGAAGTTACCTTCCCCTGCGGTAGCAGCACCACTGAGCGAACCACCCCCTTCTTCAGATAGCTCAAATACAGGGCCGCGGCCGCCGAGGTATCACCAGTTGAGGCACAAATCCCCAGCAGTTGGCTAATGTTTCGCTTTCTGATCGAATAGTTGATAAAGCTCACCGCACTGGCCATACCCCGGTCTTTGAAACTGGCCGAAGGATTCAGCCCATCGTACTTGATGAAAAAATCTGCACCGACAAGGGCTGAAAGCTCATCGTTGGCCTGAACCAGGGGGGTGTGCCCCTCACCAAGATAGACAACGTCATCGAGCGGAATGCAGGGGAGAATCAATTCGTAAAAGAGAAAAATTCCCTTCAAGGATGGGAGGTTCAACATTCTTCGGGCAGTAAAAATTCTCCGCCACTGCTGGCCTGAAACCTTCTTCAGATGATCAAAGTTCCTGTCTACGATTCTAAGAAGACTCTTACAACTTGGGCAGGTATACAGGAATTGATCAATGTGATAGGTCCGGCCACATTCCAGGCACTCAAAAACCATCTGCGCCTTGTGGCTGGGCAAAAGCTGCTTCTCAATTTCATCCAGAGATTTTTCCCAGGACATATATTTTTCTCTCCCCTCTGCTTAAAAGCTTCCTTCTCGAGTTTTGAGCCTCTAATTTGAGCTTCTAAATAGCTTTCTTAGGATAGCTTTCTCTGATAGCTTTTTGATAGCTTTCTCAGGCTTTTCTCTTCCTGGAGAAGTGTATCAAAAAGCAGACTTTGTTTTCGGCTAGTGGTTGATTTAAAAAAAACAGAACTTCCTGCTATCATAAGTTGACTTTACCTCAATGTCAAGTGTCCTTCGAGCTATCCAGATGTTCCCCATGTTGAAAAAATAATGTTGAAAATATAAAGGGGAGGAGAGAAAATAAAGAGAGAAGAAAG
>JAILZY010000053.1 GCA_023512255.1 bacterium
AACTTTCTTCTCTCTTTATTTTCTCTCCTCCCCTTTATATTTTCAACATTATTTTTTCAACATGGGGAACATCTGCCCAAGGTTATAAAAAGTTCGCTCTTATTTATTAGCTACCATTGAGAGACATAACCCTAATAATAGCTAATAAGAGCTAAGCCCCTTCGAGGGTTTATGGTGTCTGATATATAAGAGCGAAAAAGTTTTAGGAAAGGGGTTTCAAAGGGGAAAACCCTTGCTCGATAAGGGTTTTCCCCTTAAAGTTCAGGATTTTTCCCCTTAATTGCCCAATTTACAAGATTAGCGCTGTGGCCGTCAGCAGTGAGGTGATAGTTGGCTGGGGAAGGAGTGAAGCCGAGGGAGCCGCGGCCGCATAGCTTGGATAAGCTACAAGGTATGACCAATTGGCTGGGGGGACATAGTTAGACAGCCACCAAGCCGGGGTAGGGAGCAAGGAGGAGTAGCCGGCTGGCAAGGTGATGGTAATTGGCAGACCAGTGATTTGATTGATAAGGATTGGTGGCGGCCAGAGGTTGATCCCAGAAAGGGGCTCATAGTAGGCCAGCCCTAGAGGAGTATTGTAGAGCAGCCAGGGATTTCTCAAACCAGGATGCCAGGTCAAACCAGGCTGCACGGGTAAAACGGTGTTAGGGGTAAGGTTGCTGACCAGAGGGGTAGGAAGCCCTGTAGTGGTATTGACTGGAGAAAGTATTGAAGACCAAAGCGGCCACAGGGTATTGTAAGGGGGAAGCGCGGCCCAGTTTTGAGCTTTGGCTATCCCTGATCTGGACAGGATACTAACACTTAGTCCAATCAGGAAAATGACTAATAGAGGGGATAATTTCTGTTTATCATTTTTTTCTTTCTTCATGGCTTTCTCTTCTTTCCTTATCTTTGAGGTTATATTTTTTCGAGGTTATATTTTCACCTTATCTTCGGGGTTATATTTTGGGGCCAAAACTTTAAAAAGCATATCGAGTGCCAGTATAAAATTAATATTTTTCAAATAGTTATCTTTAATAGAGTGGGCAGAAAAGAAGATTTTAGTTTCAAAAGTGAAACATTGGGCCAGATGCGAAACAAGGTCATGTTTACTGGTTGAAAATTATATTGAAGATGGGGGGCAAGATTAACATCCGCCCCCATCTTGCAGCCTGGACTGAACTACATCGAACTAAATACTATTCGTATTCATGCGGCGGCCCACAAAGCCTATAAGTTTACATGGGTTAGTATGACCACCAGGGTTGGACATCAATCGGGAATTCCGAAACTGCCCACCCTCCGCGTTGATCAAAGGCGGTGATTTGTACCCAATAGAGACCTGGGAAATTTGTCTGGAAGGTCCAGAAAGCTCTTGGAACACCATCCCCATCTTTATTGACCATAATAGAGCCGATATTGCAGGAGTAGTAGAGCTCCTCTCCATCTGGGTCATGGAAGTCGAGCATGGGCGGGCCGAGAATGAATAGCTGGCCCGCTTTGATTACCAGTGGGGCAGCATCATTAAAATCTCCCATGATATAGGGGCGGTGGTTGAGCCAGGTGCCAGGTAAGGCAGCTAAAATGTCAATATCACCCGCAGCCACAAAGCCTCGCGAGTCGCTTACCTGGACAATTACATGGAAGACTCCCTCAAATGGTGGAGTAAAGGTTATCTCTCCGGTCATTGGATTGATGATCGACTCTGACCAGGGACCATATTGAAAAGCCGGCAGCCCATCAATGGTTGCTTTCCAGGTGAGATTTAATTGATCGGCAGTGAATGATCCATCCGGGCCGAACCAGTCCTGGTCAGTAGCCACCATCTGATACCGATAAACCTGCCCTACTTCCACCGCTTGCTCATCCAGGTTTTCAAGCTTAGGCGGATGGTTAGTGACCGGATAATTGACTACGGTCAGCGGGAAGGTCTCAAGGTCTGTCCGACCGCTTGAGTCTTGTACCCGAACCGTAATCACAAGATCTTCAAGATACTGGGGAACGAAGAAGAGCCGGGCTAGTTGCGGCCAGGTTTTAAAGCCCAGCCTCAGGAGGTAGCTTCCATAAGCAGCCACGGCTTTAGGATCATAGATTCTTACCCCACCCGTACCTTGAGGCAGGTGAGGGATCGTTTCAGGGTCATAGTCTGAAATCCTTGCCGGTGCATCCTCAGGCTCATCAGGATCATAGGGTGGCTCCCACAGGGTAGGCAGATCTACCATGCAGGGTTTATATGGGCAGATCCAAAGCTGGGGAATCTGTTTGATTATCTCTGGATCACAATCATTCAAGCGTCCATCACCATCAAGATCCACAGAGGCCACAGGGATGTGGACCTCACTCAGCATGGTGTTTGGCGCGCCATAAGCGCCCCATCCACCAACCGTGCAGGTCCAAAATAGCTTATCCCTACTCGGATTAATGGCATCAGGATCGGAGAGATGGCCATTTTGGCTGGAGAATTTCTGGTCTCTTATATATCTTCGGGTTAGTTTCTCCACATAATCAAAATCGGGCTCAACCCCTGTAGCCTCATATTCATTTTGCCAAATATCCATAAATACCCGATAGGTCAAATCCGGATCCTTGGCATAGCAGTAATATTCAAAGGGCTGAAAGAGTTGAACGAATTGAGGCCCGATCTTGAAAAGATAAGGAGGCTCTCCGTTGATAAGACTGTCATCTTTCAGTAGCCAGATATTATCCAGGCGGTATTCGTTTCCGAAAACTCTGATCGCAGTTATGATCAGAGGCTCTGAGGGGTTGTTAAGATTGACAAGGGCGGTTTGGTCATCTTTGGCTGCTTTGCGGATAATTTCCACCAGATTGGCACTGATAGTGTGCCAGGTGCCATCTTGGTAATTTCGCCCAAGGGGCATAGTGATAGTATAAACTTGAGGAGGGGTATTTTCTGGCCCCAAAAGGTCGTACTGGTCAGGGACTACTCCCTCTAAGTCGGTATTTTGATTGAAGCCAGCCGGCACGAAGCGAATGGAAAACGGGATTGGCCGATCACTCCGGTTGATAGCTCCTATGACTTCAAATTTAAAGAGAGCAAATTGCTCAACTTCAAGCGGTGCTCTGATGCTGGCCCAAAGCTGATTGGCCGCAATAGCTGGAGTAATTGATTTTTCAATCACCAGCTGCATGTTGTAAGCTGGTAAAAATATCGAATAGGGCATATGAGCCTCCAGGACGCGGCTTCCCTGATTAAAATCAAGCACTGTCAGGATTTCTCCATAGCCGACCCCCCTGCCCCATATCGGATAGGGTGGTTCATAGGTCCGCCAGCCATGATTGCGAGGGCTATCCCAATATTCGAAGTTATCTATCAATACTCCCTTGTCAGTCGGGAAGGGGAGAATCATAGGTGACTGGGTGGTTAATACATTGGCATACATCTGGTTTTGGGCATAGGCCAATCCCTTGAACCCCAAAATTGCTACTGCGGATAATAAAAATACGATCAATAAGATCTTTCCTAACCTCTCGACATTCATTCTCATACTCCTCACCTCTACGTTTTTTGCGCTTTTTACATTCCCTTACGCCAGTTCTCAGTTAAAGGGATCGAGCTAAAGACGAATAATTGCTTGGACTTGTCGTTTAGTAGTGTTAATCTTTTAGGAATACTTTCAAGATCTAATGACGGAGGTAGTTATGAATTTAAGGGCTTCTGAAGGTAGGCTGTTTATCCCTGAAGGGAGAGTAAGCCGAGGATTCGGTTGGATAAAAAACTTGCTGCCCTCACCAGGGGGCAGCAGCAATGCCTTTTGGGTAGAGTTGTTGATATATCTGACCATAACATGGCCATCCCAGCCCAGGTTTGGCCAGGCAAGATGCTGAATGCCAGCCTCCTTATAATGAATAAAATTATGAATCAGCTCTTGTACGGGTTGATCAATTGTGGCCAGTAGAGATAATAAGAGGGTATGGTTTAATAAGAGGGTATGGTTGGAAACAAGGATTGAGTTATTATGAATTAAGCTATGGATCAACTCTCTCCCAGGCTGATCCATAGCGGTTAACATCATTGATATGATATAGATATAGGTATCGCCTAGGTTATGGCCGAGATTGGCACAGATTTCCAGGAATTCACAAACACCGATATGGTCGCATCGAGCATATTCTGGGGCATCCAATCCGTTTATAGTAAAAAGCAGGGCACTGAGAAAAACTACCAAACCTAGAGTAAAGAGCTTTGATTTCATAATAATACAGCCGTATTTTTTTAGATAGCCAAACACCATCCCCCCTTGATGACCCTTTAAATTTTGCCTTGTTTAATCTCCCCTTGACTCCAAGGGATCATCTCATACCGTGGTGCAGGAGGGAATGAAGATGGCCCAATATCTTCATCCCGCCTGCTGTGGCCCTTCTTTTAACTTTTCTAATGTCCAGTTGTTTGTGTCAGCGGAAAGGCTTCTTTTTTTCTGCCACGGTTTGATGAATAAATAGCCTAATCTTGGCGTATTAGGCATTTCTTTCTTTTGCACGGAGTATGCCATTCTTGGCGTATGTAAGTAATAGAATGAGTTAACTTCAGTTGGGTAAAAATTCTCTCTGAATTATCAGGGTGGTTTGTTTCAAGTTTGCATCAAGGCCAGAATTTCTCTTCTCTATATGAGCCGTAATCACCAACTTAGCCCTATTTTAAAAATGATAATCCCCAAAGCTGGCTGTCGGATAAAAAGAGAATCGGGATTGCACATCTGGAATATTAATTCCATTTGTGAAACATTATCGGCCTGGAGATGACCGTATATGAGCCGATAAAAAGATGGGTTGATAAATTTTTTAATATCCCACTTTATTTATTACAATTGTGATGCTATCCTTAAAATTATTCTCATCTTCACTTTTCAAGAGAGAGAGGGTGGAGGTCACCGGAAGGGATGAGGGAATTTAGGGGTTTGTTCGCTAAGTACGGAATCACTAATTAAAGGCCAATCTTAAGATTTTGGCTTTAAGAGTTTATCATTAATGTATATTTACTTAGCGATAAAACCATTATATGGAATAAAATGGAGGTGATAGGAATAAGTGCATGCTCCAGATGGGTTTTATTCTAACAGCCTTTGTCTAATTATGGATATGGCCTGCACCGGCGTGCTGGCCTACAGTGTGGTCAAAATCTGGAAGAGGATCAGCTCCAGAGAGGTTATCTTGGCCAGTGCGGTAGGGGCTTTCAGCTTTGCTTTGCAGTTGGCTAATTTTAAAGTCTCGCGTGGCTCTTCCTGTCATTTTATGGGAGGGATTTTTGCCTCTATAATTTTGGGGCCGTACTTAGCTACACTGGTTATGACCTTTGAACACCTTATTCAGGTTTTTCTCTTTCAGGACGGCGGCATAATGGCTCTTGGCCCCAATTTGCTGACCATTGTCTGTATTAGCACCTTTGGGGGCTACTACATCTACTCGCTGCTCAAAAATTTTGTCATTGAGCCTTATGGCAGCTATATCAGCGCCTTTCTTTCCGCTTGGCTTACCCTGCTGATTACCAGCCTGACCGTCTGTACTATGCTCGCTATCTGCGGGATTCAGGGATTTTTCGCCACCCTTGGTCCTATGGTCGGCCCCCATGTCGAGGTAGGGATTGCCGAAGGGATGCTAACCGTGCTTCTCCTGGTCGGGGTCCGGCTTTGGGCTCCGGACTTATTTAGCAGCCAGCCAAGACCTCAGCCAATATCGGCCCAAAAGATTGCCTATGGGCTTCTTGGGCTTGCCCTGCTGATTAGTCTGGCCATCTCTCCCTTTGCCTCCCGATCAGCCGAAGGGCTTGAGAGTTTGGTTCTGGATCGAGGGCATATCCACCCTCATCGAATTACGATCCCATATAGGGCACCGATACCGGCTTATCATCTGCCAGGGATTCGTGATCAGGAGATCGCCAAAATTCTTGGAGGAACACTTGGAACCGTGGCTACCTTCGGTGTCTGTATGTTAGCTCTTTCCCTAATCAAGACTAGGGCTGAATCTTGAAAGAAGAGGCCACCTCATGAAATAAAGAGACCACCTCATGAGCAGGAAACCAAATACGATTCTGAAAAGCATAGCCGTGCCTTTCTTGCTGGTATTCGTTACTCTTTCCCTGACCCATATCGGTATGCAAACTCAGCTGATGGACAGGGAGCTGAATAAGCTTATTGGCCAGAGCGCCATCGGGATGATGAATATCATTTGGAATTATTTTGTTACTGAAGAGGTGAGAGGGCCGATGCGAAGACTTATTTCTGACCCCTTGCTGCTGAATATTTTGGATACTGCCCGCAAGGGGCAGAAAGAGGCAGGTCCATCTCCTCTTATCTTTCCTCAGCAATGGGAGATATTGAAACATGACCTTTTGCTGGATAACGGCCTCAATTACTTTGCTCTCTTTGATCGAGACGGCCGACTGATTGTCCAGGAAACTTTTATCACTTCATCCGCTGTTGGGGAGATTGGGGCTGAATTCCGTGATCTGATTAGGCAGCAAAAGGTGTCGGATGAAGCATTTGGCTTTGATAACTCACCCTATGATGCTAACGGCCTGGTGGTTAAGATGCTCTTTCCTATTCGAAACCAGCACGGGGGAATCATCGGTTTTTTGTCTGCTATTCGATCTTTTGATCAAAGGTTTTTTGAAAAGGTTTATCAACTAAGTGGCCTCCATGTTTTAATTTTCAGCGATGGGAGGCCGATTTTTATTACCTTGCCGGATCAGTCTGGTGGGCAGCTTGAGGTGCCCCCAAGGATTCGCGAGAGGATCTATCACTCCCATGAGTATCAGCTATCAGAATCAGCCGAGCGGGTTTTCATCTTAAACAGTGAGTATCAGGCCGTTTTTTTCCCTTTTAAGAACCTACGGGGCAAGGTTACAGGGGCTCTAATGCTTCTTTGCAATTTGAGGGACAAAGAGCAGAGCCTAAAAAAAATCGTCCTGAACCTTCTGTGGGCAAGCCTTATGGGAGGCATATTGCTTTCCTTTTTCGGCTTTCTCATAAGCCGCGGCATAACACTTCCCATCAATCAACTGATTCAGGCTACTCGCCGTGTCTCAGCCGGTGATTTTGATACTAGAGCCGATGTCCAATCACACCGTGAATTGATCACCCTATCTTGCGCCTTCAATGCTATGACTGAAAATCTGAAGCGGACCTCGATTTCCCGGAATTATTTTCAGGCTATCCTAGATACCATGAATGACCTTTTGATTATTATCTCTCCTGATCGGAGCATCAGATTTGTTAATCGGGCTACCTTGAGTGTTTTTGGATATGTCAAGGAAGAGCTGATCGGCAAATCATTCGATCAGCTTTTTCATCATGATTGCCCCTTTAAGGGAGGGGATTTTGAGAGCATGATCCAGAAGGAAGCAGCAGTAGCAGGGGTTGATTGCTCCTGTACCATGATTAGCAGGGCCGGTGAGCCTATTGCGGTGAGTTTTTCATGGGCTGTCATGCGGAATGAGAAAAACCATTTAACGGAAATTGTCTGCGTCGCTCGTGATATTCGGGAGAAGGCTGAAGCTGAGCAGAAAATCAGAGAGGAGAGGGATAAATTGAATACCCTAATCAATACTACCAACGATCTGATTTTTATACGCAATCTCAAAGGAGAGATTACCTTTGTCAGCCATGCCGTTCAGCGTATTCTTGGCTATTCTCCCGAGGAATTTAAAACCCTTCCGCCTGAAAAAATCTTAAGCTCAAATCCCTTGAACCAGCGCTTTAAAGAAGCCCCAGGCCGCTTGAGCAGCAGTGGAGAGAAGCTGGAGCCTTACTGGGTTGAATTTTTGACCAGTGATGGCCAGCCTATTTTTTTGGAAATCAACGAAACCCCCATTCAGGGAAAACGTGGGGAACCTAGCCAGCTCATGGGAATCGGCCGGGATATTTCGGAGAGGCGGCGGCTGGAAGAGCAATTGCGGGAGTGGCATGAGAAACAGGCTAAAACGAGTCAGGAAATCTGCCGCTTCGGCGATCTGGTCGGCAAGAGCAAAAGAATGCAGGAAATTTATGAGTTTATTCAGGTTGTTTCCCAGAACAACAGCACTGTGCTGCTCAAAGGGGAAAGCGGCACCGGAAAAGAGATGATTGCCCAGGCTATCCACAAGTGCAGTCCGCGGCGCAATTATCCCTTTATTGAAGTAACCTGCTCGGTTCTGTCCGAGTATCTGCTCGAGAGTGAGCTTTTCGGGCATGTCAAAGGGGCTTTTACCGGCGCCATCAAGGATAAGGAGGGAAGGTTTGAGCAGGCTTCTGGAGGCACGATCTTTCTTGATGAAATAGGCGATATCAGCCTCAATGCCCAGATCAAATTGCTGCGAGTGTTGCAGGAGCGGGAAATAGTGCGGGTAGGTGGAGATGAGCGGATTAAGGTTGATGTGCGGATCATTGCCGCGACCAACAAAAGCCTAGAGGAAGCTGTAGCCAAGGGGACGTTTCGGGAAGATCTATATTATCGCCTGAATGTGGTGCCGATTGAGGTTCCAGCCCTGCGGGAGAGGAAGGAGGATATCCCTTTGCTGGTAGAGCATTTTATTGACAAGATAAGCCGAAAGGTCGGAAAACAGGTTACGGATATTTCTCAGAAGGCGATAAATATCTTGCTAGAATATCACTGGCCAGGTAATATACGGCAGCTTGAGAACGCTATCGAATATGCCATTATTCGATGCCAGGGTTCGCAAATCAGGGTGCAGGATCTCCCACTGGAAATTCGAAGAAGTCAGAAGGTGGGAAAAGCCTCGGTGCAAGAGCTGATAGCTAATACGGAAAAGGCGGCTTTGATTGAGGCTTTGCGGGAATGCCGCTGGGATTTAACTCAAACCGCTCGGCAGCTTAATATCAGCCGAACCACGCTCTGGCGGAAAATCAGAAAGTATCGGATTGAGAGGCCAAGGGGATAAAAAACAGGCGACGTGATTATCAATATTCATGCCAATCAAAACCTAACCTTTGAACGAGTATACGCCTTTTTATGGGATTGAGGCAGGACATGGCTCAGGATGTAGAGGCAACTATTAATAAAAATAGGGTAAGTTACTACACTTTTGCAGAACTCTCCCCATGCCTTGAACTTCTTGAAAGTTATCTTTCATACCAAACCCACTAAAATCAAGGGGTCAGAGAAAAAGTGCAAAAGTATAGGGTAAGTTATAAAAATAAGGTAATCAAAAACAAAGACCTTATCATCTCATCTTGCTTATTTGCTCTCCTTGTAGGCTTATTTTGCTTTGTGAACAAAAGCTTTGAAGAGTATTCCCCCTCAGCGGTCCAGATGGCTAACCAGATAACCGCACGGGGGGTCTTCGCTCTGCTCAATCTCCTCAGGGTTAAGTCAAGGCTCTCCGGCAGTACAATCAGTATGCAGCAAGGAGGCGCCTTGAAGATCATCTATGAGTGCACGGGAGTATATATCTTTCTCATTTTCACTGCCTTTATCCTCTCCTATCCAGCCCTTATCCACCAAAAACTCCTGGGACTTTTGATCTTCATTCCCACTTTCGTTTTTTTCAATCTAGTTCGCATTCTCTCTCTGGCCATTATTCAGCTCCATTGGCCTTCCGCCCTTGAGTTTGTTCACCGCTATCTCTGGGAGGCTACATTCATGGTGCTGGTTATGGCGGCAGTCTATCTCTGGCTCCTGTGGATTGATGGCCGCTTGAGTAGCAGATTTCGTCGCGGTCGCAATATTTTGAAGACAGCAGTCAAGTTTATCCTTTTCTCCTGTCTGGGGTATGGAGCCCTGATGGGCTTTTTCCGGCTTTATCTTTTTCTTTTGCAGGGGGTAGTCAATGCGGCTTTGGCCCTGAGCTGGAGATATTGGCTGGATTATTGGCCGATGCGACTTGTGGTTGAGCAAAATGATCTGTGGCTGGTTTATGCTCGGGGGAGGGTGCATATTCAGGATGTTCCCTTCATGATCCCAAATCTGATACCTTTTATCTCCCTGATGCTGGTGAGCAGATTACGGCCAAGGGTTAAGGTGGTGGGGATTGTGGCCGGCAGTATGATTCTCTTTGGCTATCACGCCGCTACCCTCATCCTGGTGATTCAAAAGATGGCCCAAAGATGGTTGTATCTCTACACCTTTTTCCGTATTTATCTTCTCTTTCTCCTGCCAGTTATACTGTGGGTAGCATTTTTCTTCTTCTTTAGGGAAAGAGAGAAACAGGTGGGAGAAATAGCCCAAAGCTGCCACCAAAGCAGCAGCCTCGACCCTCAGGCTCAAAGCCGCACAAGGCGACGGCTGGCCAAAGGCCCATCTTTAGCTTCTGCAGAGCGTTCAGCTCGGCTCACCGATCCTGATGGGACTCATGTTTCATCTTCCGCTTCTGCAAAGCGCTCCAGCGATAATGCCGCCTCCGCATCAGCCGCAAGTGGCGGCAGTATCGCCCTGGTTTTGTTTGGCCCGGCTCTTTCCCTGCTCATCCTCCTTTTTGCTCATGAGCCAGGACCAGGGTACTATCTTGGGTTTTTACTGTGGCTGGCTGCTTTGGTGCTTATTATGCCCAAATCTACCTTTTTGTCGAATGCTCAGGGGAGGAAGCGGACTTTGCGCTTGGCTCTCCTGGCTGTCCTTTTTTGGCAGGGGACGATAACCGCAAGCTCTCTGATCTATGTACCAGAGGGTAAGATGGCCTTGTTTCTCAGGGGCGACCAGCCATCATCATGGGCTGATGCCGGATTTCATCTGGGATTTTATCTAGCTCAGAAACCGATTTTCTTTGACCTCCAGGATCGGAAAATTCGCCTCCAGATCAGGGTCGAGCTCAGAAAAGATCCTAAACCTCTTTTAGCTGCTGAGCTTGTAGTCGGCTACCGTTTATCTGAAAGGTGTGATCTAGCCAGGATTTATACTGATCTTGGGAGCAGCATGGAGGCGATTGATCAGTCTTTGATCGACAGGCTCAAGCAGCGAATCAGCGCTGAGCTTCAGGCATCTTTGCCAGATATTATCTCTGGACGGCTTGGAGGAGGCAGCCAGATTCGCTCCCTGCTTATGAAAGTTTTAGAACAGGCTCTTTCTCCATACAGAATCGAAGTCCGCGGCTTAGAGATTGTCAATCAGGAGAACTCCCGCATAAATCTGTAGAGGTGTAGAGGATAAGGGTATGATTTTTATGATTATTATTGATATGCAAGGGAGTGCACTATAGCTTATGCACAAAGGGGCTTGATGCGCAAGGGGGTGCACTACAGCTGATGCGAAAAGGGGGCACTACAGCATGTTTTTTCGATTTCGATGGTAACTGTGGCTGCCTTGAATATCCGATTTATTGGACGATGCCAAGGCCAAATCATACAAGGCCAAATCATAGATGAATTTAATCCGGAGGTTATATCTGTTGGAACCTGAAGGGTCACTAACCAAAGGTGCAAGTGCTGGGATGGCTAAGCTTATTGTTACCAGCCGAGATCTTGCCTACAGGCGCCAGACCGTCTTGGCGCTCAAAAGGGCGGTGCCACAGGCGAGAATACAGTCTACGGCTTTTCGGGCCATATTTACCATTGAGGCCGAGGCTGATCCAAAGGAGCTGGCTAAGAGAGTGTATCAGGAGTGTTCTAGGCAGATCGGGCATCTGACTGCTGTGCTCTATGAGGTTGAAAGCAGCTTTGATTCCATAATGGAGGCCGCGGTAGCGGTCGGACTTGAGCATATTGGCGAGCATGAGCAATTTTCTTTTAGGTTGTATAAGCGAGGTGCCCACCGGCTGGAGCAGGATACGCCCAAGATCGAATATGAAATAGGGGGGCAGATCTGGCAGGCACTCAAAGGAAAATACGGGATAAGGCCAAAGGTTAATCTCACAGACCCTGAGGTAGCGGTCATCGCTGAAGTCTTAGGCCCGATCACCGCGGTTGGAATCTGGAGAAAGGATTGGCAGGCCAGTTGTCCTTCTCACCCCGACGACTCTATATCCAAATAAAGATAAATATCAAAATATACAGCTACTTCACAGCGGCTCCAATCTACAGCTACTAATAAACGATATTTAGCCATCTTTTAGGCGATAAAGAAAGCATAGAAAGGAGGCAAATCATGCACACATTATTCATTCAGATAGTATTAATAATTTGCATGATTTTAAGTAGCTTGATGGGGGCTGCCAGAGCACAGATTGATCTTGGAATTTCAGTGGGTAATCAGGGCTTAGAGGGGTTTTACCTGGCCGCTGGAGACTACTATCGCGTGCCTAAGAAGGAGGTAATTATCATAAAGGAGCGACAGATACCGGATGAAGAGATACCGGTGGTACTATTGATTGCCAGGGCGGCTCGCGTTTCTCCTGAGGCTGTCATTGACCTTAGACTAAAGGGTAATACATGGATGGATATTACCCTTCACTTTGGCCTTGGCCGTGAAATATTTTGCCTGCCAGCCAGCCCCACGACCGTCTATGTGCCGGTGATTGTGGACAAGGGCCCACCTTATGGGAAGGCGCACGGTTACTACCAGAAAAAGCCAAAAAAGGAATGGAGCAGAGTGGTGCTGCGGGATATTGATGTGATAAATCTGGTGAATCTGAAATTCACTTCGGAATATTACCATCTTTCACCGGATGAGGTGATCAGAATGAGACAAGCAGGGCACAGCTACCCGCAAATCAGCCGCAAGCTCAGGGAAGCAGGAAAAGGGGGCGCAGCCCCAGAAGCAGCAGCCGAGGAACGAGTGAGGAAAGGCCTAAAGAAGGACTTGCCTCACGGGCATAAAAGAGAGATGAAGTCGATCGGGCACAAGGGGAAGGGCCGGGGGAGGGGATAGAGCTTTCTTTATAATACCCTTGATCTTGACCCTTGGTCTTGCGGGATAAGCTGGCTTTGGCGCGTCGGGCTAGATTAATCCCTTGGTCTTGCGGGATAAGCTCTTCTATCCTGTTTTTAAGCTTTCCCCAACCCCTTGGGCTATCCTATTATCTTCGATTCCCATCGAGAAAGATTTGCAGCAGGGCATTAGTGGCCGGGTTGAATTCTGCTACCTTGCGGGTAGGATCACGGTTATAGTCGATCATTCTGGCTCGGATGTTTTTCGCCAGCACCTTGCCAAGCTCTACGCCCCACTGATCAAAGCTGTCTATTCCCCAGATGAACCCTTCGACTGCTGTCCGATGCTCGTAAATTGCTAGCAGCATACCGGTAGTTTTGGGAGTCAGCTCAGGGAAAAGCAGAAGGGTTGAAGGCCGATTGCCGGGAAAGGTCTTGTGCGGGATCAAAAATTCCGGCACTTCCTCCTGGCGTAGCTCTTCTTCTGTTTTGCCGAAAGCCAGGGCATCGGGCTGGGCAAAGAAATTGGCCATCAATTCCTGGTGATGATCGACAGAATTTTCTGATTTTTTGCCGACCTGGTATTGGGGTCTGATGAAGCCGATGAAATCGGCTGGAACCACCTGCCCTTGATGAAGTAGTTGATAGAATGAGTGTTGTCCGTTGGTGCCTGGCTCGCCAAAGATGATCGGTCCGGTGGTTACCGGAACGGGGTTACCCTCAACATCCACTCGTTTGCCATTACTTTCCATATCAAGCTGCTGAATATGGGTGGCAAAGCGCCAAAGGGCCTGGCTGTAGGGGAGAAGCGCTCGGCAGTTGTATCCCAGAAAGTTATTATTCCAGATCCCCAAAAGGCCCATAATGACCGGAATATTTTTCGGAAAAGGTGCTTGGAGGAAATGGCGGTCGATCAGATACTCGCCGGCCAGCAGGCTGTGAAAATTTTCATATCCAAGGTAGAGAGAAAGAGGCACTCCACCGACTGCTGAGCTGACACTGAACCGCCCTCCCACCCAATCCCAAAATCCGAAGCTGTTAGCCGGATCAATACCGAATTCGGCTACTGCCGCCAGGTTGGTAGATACGGCCACAAAGTGTTTTTTCACCGCTTCGGGATGGTGCCTTAGCCGGCTAATCATCCAGTCTCTGGCTGTTTTGGCATTCATCATGGTTTCAGTTGTAGTAAAGGTTTTTGAAATAATCACAAAGAGGGTTTCCTCAGGGTCGAGCCCTTCTGTCTTTTGCACAAAATCAGCTCCATCCACATTGGCTACAAAGCAGAGCTTCATCCCTGGCTTGGCATAAGCTCGATTGGCCTCGGCCACAAATTCAGGGCCAAGGTATGATCCACCGATACCAACAGCCACGATGTTTCGGATCAGCCTGCCAGTTACTCCTCGCCACTCTCCCTGATGAATACGCCGGGCAAAATTCTCTATTTGGGTCAAGACAGCCCTAACCTGCGGCATGACATCCTGGCCGTCCACTTCGATAGCTTCATCTCCCAGGTTGCGCAGGGCTACGTGCAGTACGGCTCGGTTTTCAGTTACGTTGATTTTTCTCCCCTGAAACATCTGCTGGATTTTCTCCTTAAGATGCCGAGCCTCAGCCAGAGCATAGAGCAACCTCATGGTTCGGCTGGTTACGAGCTGACGGGAAAAGTCGAGGATCACCTCTCCGTCCAGAGAAACACTCAGCGTCTGGTAGCGATTTGGGTCCTTAGCAAACTCCTGGCGAAGGCTCATCCTTTTAGCCTCTTGAGCTTCCTTCTCAAGCTCCTTCCACTGCGCAAGTTGGGTAATCATCATCGTTTCTCCTTATTTTCAGGGATGTTTGGGGATGGATGATTTGATTTGGCTATTCTATAATGGGAATATATCTTTTGACAAGAGTCGATTTGCTTTTTGAGGCTCTCAATCAGTTATTACTATTCTATTATTGTCGGATAAGACTAAACAGTAGATTAACAGGTAGACTAAAGTTTCCCTGAAGATGAAGATGTTTTTGGCGGTTTGAGAAAAAATTTAGATAGAAAAAAATTGTATTTAGTTATCTCTTTTTGTTATAATATTATTAAACTGAAACCACAAGATAAAGGTATAGTTTTTCGGCAGTATTTGAAAATATAATGGTTTAACAAGAAAGGAGTGTCCAACTATGAGTACGAGGAATGCAAGATTATCATGGGCAGCAGCAGCTCTTTGTTTTCTGGTCTTCCTGGTGTCGATTTGCTCACTCAGCCAGGCAGGGACAATTTACTGGGGGCTTCCAGGGATTTACTCCTCCTGGGGGCCAGGAAACTTTATCGCTGGAAGTCTCAGCAATATGACTGCTCGCGCTTTTGGAGCCTACGCCTTTACCGATTATGCCAGCGCCTGGGGGCTTAATAATTATGCGACCGGCGGCCTCCTTGGAGCAGGCGCTATGACCCCCTGGATGCAGATGTACTCACTGGCTCCGATGTTTGGATATAGCTCTGCTCTCTTTAACAACCCCTGGCCCAATTCTTCGATCTTTTTATCTTCCTACTCTCCGCTCACCTCCTCTTTGTTCTCTTATCCCTATTCTTATTCTTATCCTGCTACCTATACTTATCCAACTTTAGATTTTGCCCAGTGGCCGAGCCTGAGCTTGCCCCAGCTAACCACATCGCTATCCAACATTACTACGACTGCAACCCCTGTAGCTACTACCATCGCTGCTCCCTAAAAGAGAAATACTGCTGCCTACAAGCCACAGCCTTTGATGATGAGCTAGGGTGAACTGTCGCAGTTGCCTAAAACATCGTTAATAATGGTAACGGTATAGCGGAGTGTTTCATTCACGGCTTTTTGCAGCTCCGCGATCCTGATCTTTTGATCACATTCGAAGTAGTCGCGGATGCAGAACCAGGGGACGTAAGGGTCTAAGATAGTGTATTTTATGCTCGTATCTCCCCCAGTTCGATCGTCAAGCTGATACCAATACGGGGGCCACTCATTCCCGTAGAACTGATTTTCATCGGAAAGGTGCTCATGAACCTCAATCACTAACTTTATCCGACCGCCAAATCGGCTGATGAAATCGCGAATCTCCCGATTTGAGGCAGGAGAATCATCACCGGTGAGAATATCGTTGTTGTTGATTTCTAGAAAGAGCACCCGCCCCCTGGGATCAGCCACATGTTTTTCAAATTCTGTCTTGAAAATCTTACCCCAGGGTTTCTCAAGATAGTGGTATCCAACCACAATCAAGGCATAGTCTTGGCCTTTAGCCTCAATTCTGCCCTTATACGGAGCCAAATTATTCCTTCCAATCTGATAGGTACAAGAGGTCAACCCCAGAAATCGCTCCCGTTCTTTTAGTATCTTTCTGGTAACTTGAATTGGAAGAGAGGACTGTGATGAGTTCGATGAAAGAAAACTACTACGTCTAGCTGGCCGCTGAGCCCCATTCATGCTTTGGCTCAAAGAGGCGCCTGGGAAGATAAATTGTCCGGCTATGATTACACAAACTAGCAGTATATTGAACATAGGATCGTTAACCTGTTACCAAATTTATTAGGTTGGATGGGCAGGAATATTGGAAATAAAAGACGCAATTGTTATGCCAAATTAGTTGCAGGGTTTAAAAAAATCTATAAGTAATTGTTTTTTTATGCTTAATAGAAAGGTGAAAATTTAGAAGCCAGACTCATAATTTTCTTTAATATGTTCAAAATTAGAGCTATACGTTCAATGTTTGAACAGAAGCGATTTGGAAGGAACCCTTTTGAAAAAGGGTTCCTTCCAAACCATCCTCCTAAAACTTTAATTTAACTTAATGACAATTATCCGTCTCAAAAAACGCATTTTCACTTCACAAACCAGATTCAGATTGTTTATAATTTTCGATATTGATAATTATTGATAATTATTGATAATTTGGGTAGGGATCGATTTTAGCCGATTAAAAATTTTTAGCTGCTCACCTTGAAAAAGCATGGAGATTATTTTACTATGGGTAGGAAAAGAGAGTTTTTGCTCGGTAGTCTGCTCTGCCTGGTGTTGCTTTTTTTCGATCTAATGAGCCATCCTTACATAGCATTTGGTCGTGATCTGCGCGTCCCTCGTGACTATCCCCTGATTCAGCGGGCAATTGATGCTTCATCTTCCGGCGATCGGATTCTGGTAGCTGAGGGAACCTACCTGGAGCAGGTGCGGCTGAAGCCGGGAATTAAGCTCGAGGGAGGCTGGAGCAAACAGTTCACCCAAAGAGATCCTCAAAAATATCAAACTATTATTGACGCCAAGGGGAAAGAGGGGTGGGCAGTCTTGGCTGCCAGTAATACGGTTTTTGACGGCTTTATTGTCCAGAACGCTACCCAGGTCAAGACAGAAAAGGAAGAGTATGGGAGTGGCCTATACTGTCTTTCGGTTCAGGAGGTAATTATTCGAAACAATATCTTCCGGCAGAATGAGCCAAGCGGAATCTATGCCGGCAGCAGCCAATTGACTATTGTCGGCAATCATATTTTGAAAAACGCCAAGGCCGGAATACATCTTGAGAAAGGATCGACTCTCCTTATCCGGTCAAACATTATCGAGAGTAACAAGGAGGCTGGAATTTCCACCCTGAGCAAGATTCCTAACCGGATAGAGGTCTTTGGGAACAGGGTTTTCCACAATGGCCGGGGCGGCATCGATTGTCAGAATGCTACGGGCAAGGTTTACAATAACGTTGTCTATGAAAATAAGGAGGCCGGTATCCGTGGCTGTATTGTTCCTCTTGAGGTGATCAATAACACGGTGGTCGGCAATGCTCAGGCTGGAGTATCTATTGATGATCAGAGTAAGGAGATTATTATAAAAAATAATATCATTGCCTTCAACGGCGAATCCGGGATCATGTCCGCTCAGCGAGGCTATAGCTATAATCTTTTATTTGCCAATGCAGAAGGGGAATACTGTGATCCTAACCTCCTGCCCTGCATTCGTAGCCAACATGCAGGGTATGAGGACGAGGAGAGTTTTCGCAAGATCGGACACATCATCGCTGATCCTATGTTTGTGGACGCTAAAAGTCACAATTATCATCTTTTGCCAGGCTCGCCGGCTATTGACGCCGGAGATGGCAATCCTGTCTATGCGGATAAGAATTTTCCTCCCTCCTTGGGCTCTGAGCGGAACGATCTGGGGGCTTATGGAGGCCCATATACTGTGGCTGAGGAGCGAGCAGCAGCCAATCGCCCCCCTCTGGCCAGGGCTGAGATCTCCTCCCCAATCTTTGTCGGAGACACTGTCCGCTTGGATGCTAGTGCAAGTTCTGATCCTGATGGTGATGCTCTGAAAATTCAATGGGCTCTACTTTCTGCCCCTCCGGGGAGCAAGGCCAAAATATTTCGAGCCGATGGTCCCAAAAGCAGTTTCCAGGCTGATCTTGCTGGCGAATATCGGGTCAGTCTGAAGCTTGTGGATCGGTGGGGAGCACAAGCCGAAACAATCCTTTCGGCTAAGGTAGAGAAAAATCACCCTCCTACTGCCTATGCCGGCGAGGATCTTGAAGCAGTAAGTGTGGGAGATACAATTAAAGTGTCTGGTGAGGTCAGCAGTGATGATGATGGGGATCGTCTCAGCTTCTGGTGGGAGTTTGCAGCCAAGCCTGAAAAGAGCCGGGCTAGGCTTTCTGATCCCACCTCAGCCTCGCCCTTTTTTATCGTTGACCAGCCGGGCTGCTATATTCTTAGGCTTACGGTAGACGATGGACAGGTGAAGAGCCTTCCAGATGAAATCCTGATTAATACCGTCTATGAGGCTCCTGATCGAATTAGGCATGTGCCGGCCCAGTATCCTACCATTCAGAGCGCGGTTGATGCCGCTCGAGCAGGAGATACTATTTTGGTTCAAGCTGGAACTTATCGGGAAAATGTCTATATCGACAAGCAGGTCAACCTAAAGGGAGTTGGCTGGCCAGTGATTGATGGAGGGGGCAAGCCGGGAAATGTGGATACGGTAAAAATTGACTCTCTGGGTGAGCAGGCCGGGCGGATAGAAGGATTTGTTATTACTGGAGGAGGCTCTGGGCCACTGGCCCACGGGCTAAGCGCCTGGGATTCTGCCCCCACTATCTGCAACAATCAGTTTACCGGCAATCTCAATAACGGCCTTGGGCTGCATGGCCGACAGCTTCTGACCGAAAAAGCCCAAGTTTACGGCAATTTGGTCTATGGAAATAAGGGGGGCATCGGCAATGGCCGAGGAAGCTGCGCTAATATCCACCACAATTATATCTTTCGCAATTCGGTCTTTGGCATCGGCTGCCGAGGATTCTCTGCTCCACGGATAGAGCATAACTACATCTTTGAGAATGATATCGGCATCGGTATGAGGGAGGTATCTTCTCCGAAGATTGTCGGCAATTATATCTATCATAACAAGCGAGGTATTGTCTTAAGTCCGGTATCAACCGTCAAGGCTTCGGCAGGAGAGGATATTTTAGTCCAGAATAACCTGATCTTCCAGAACCAGAAAAGCGGCCTTATGGCTAGCTCTTTTAACCTCTCTCGACTGTTGATAATCAATAATACAATTGATTCCAATGGCCGGGAAAAACCAAGCCGCCAAGCAGGCGGCATTATTCTGGGCTGGCCCTGGCCAGCAAGATTCGAAGCCGTTATCCAAAATAACGTGATCACCAATAATAGCGGAGCAGGAGTGCTGAATTACCCCGGCCCTCAGGATGTTCGCGGCGCAGGGGATGAGGCTGGGGCGGAGGTCCGCAGCGCAGCAGCCCCAGCAGGGGAATCCAAGCGGCTTGGAGGAGCAAAGCTTTTGCTGAGCCACAACAATCTGTGGAACAATACTGAAAACTACTCAGGCTGTTTGGCGGCAGATCAAGACATCTTGCAAGATCCCCTCTTTATAGCCAAGGGGCCACAGCCTTGGATGTGCTATTTTCTGAGTCAGACCTCGGCCGGACAATCCCGAAACAGCCCCTGTGTGGATGCAGCAGTCCAGGTGGCCGCCACGCTCAGTCCTTACCTCAAAAACCTTGCCCAATACACCACCAGAGCTGACCTGAAGCCGGATGCCGCAGCTTTAGACCTTGGTTTTCACTACCTGGCGGCTGAATGCGGTCAGGATCTGCCGGCTTTAGTCAAAGAGAAACTTGAGGGTGGCTCAAAATAGGGGGCAAAAGCAGGCTCGGAAAAGAAAAATTCATGAAAAATGCGCCAGGCATGATCACCCTACTTTTTTACCTATAATCGTTCAAGTTAGGTTTTGATTGGCATTATAAATTTTCACCAAAATAGCTAATCAAAAATCATGCCTGGAAAAACCAAAGTTGAAGCACTATACTGTTTAATAGTAAAGCTATTGCCTTACTTTTCTTACTTTTTTTGTTGGGGGGAAAGCCTTGGGGGGAGCAAGGTAGCCGCGGTGGCTGGGAAGATATAGGCTCTCTTCTCCTAATTCATAATTGAGCAATAAATAGTGTTATTCTCACTGCCTCGAGAGCATTCTAGCATGTGAGATGCGTTTTTAATGAGCTCATCAATTACCCTAGCATCGGTAGGATACGAGGTAATGCCAATGCTGATAGAAATGTTCTTTTTGGCAGTGGTCGATTCAAGGTCGATACCCGAAAGGGCGAACAGGACCTGATCCTTCAGCCGCTCAGAAAGACAGACAGCCCCCTCGATATTCGTTTCCGGCAAGATCAGGGCTAGGACATCTTCATTGTAGAGAGAGAGAATATCCGTGTCTCGAAGGTTTGCTTTGATGAACTCACCGAGCTTTTTCATAAACATAGAGCCTCTTTCCTCAGAGGTCTGGCCAAGCTGTTCTTCTGATGGTGAGGTTACACTGACCAAAACAAGCGACAGGAACTGATTATACCGCTTAGCCCTTTTCATCTCCTCATCAAGTCTGATGTTGAGATATCGGGAGTTATAGAGCCTTGTGTTTTCATCGATAAAAATATTTTCCATTAAATCCTTATTCATCTTTTTTAAAGAACTATATGCAGTTGTAAGATTTTTTAATTTTGTCTTTAATTTTGAATTTTCATCTCTCAAGCGATCAACCTCGCTCATGCTCTCTCAGCCCCCCTCATCTGTCGCTACACTCTCCTTATCAAAAGGAATTTAATAATCCATCGTCCATACTTTTCCTTTTTTGACATTGGATATTAATCATTAATAATTAATTAATTAATTAATTAGTTAATTATTAATTAATGATTAAATCATTCTGAATAGAATCATACTGATACATTTTCACTTTGCAAAATAAATGCCATCTTAAAGATCGGTCTTTCACAAACCAAAATGTACTCCTATATTTTATTTTTCAGGAAAAAACAATGTGTTTTCTCCCCTCGCTAGATTTGTAATTCCTTTGAGGAGAAAGAAGGCTTAAGGCTGGCGAGAAATTATGAATCTTGGTTCATAATTATGAAATCACTTTCATAATTTGCCCTACTCAATACTCTCTTCAGCGTCCCTAACTAATTATTCACCTATTCCCGAATCTGATACTCTTTGATCTTACTTAACAGAGAGCGATAGCTGACCTGGAGAAGCTTGGCAGCCTGTATCCGGTTCCAATTGGTCTTGGCCAGAACACTTTTAATGGTAGCTTTTTCCGCTTTTTGGATAGCCAGTCGACTGACCTCCTTCAAGGGAATGATTTTGGTATTCTTGTAAACCATCTTCCCTTCAACCACATCGTGGGGAATGACGGTATAAACCACTTCCTCACTGCCTAGAACGATGATTTTTTTTATTAAGTTCTCTAGCTCTCGAATATTTCCAGGCCAATCGTAGTTCATAAAAATATTCATGATCTGAGGAGATATTGAAGTTATTTCTTTCCCATACATAGCGGAATATTTTTTGAGAAAATAATCCACCAGAAGGTAGATATCCTCCTTATGTTCCCTTAGCGGGGGGAGAAAAATGGTTACCTCATTCAGCCGGTAGAACAGATCCTCCCTGAAGCTGCCATTCCTGATCCCCTCTTCTAAGTCGCGGTTTGTGGCCACGATGATCCGCACATCGACCTTGACGCTTTTTTTACCACCCAGACGGCTGAATTCTTTTTCTTCCAGAACCTGAAGGAGCTTGGCCTGAAGGGAAGGGGGCATTTCGCCGATTTCATCCAGGAATATCGTCCCTTCATTGGCAAACTCAAACCGCCCCGGTTTAGGGCGTTGAGCACCGGTAAAGGCTCCCCGCTCATAACCGAAGAGCTCGGACTCAAGGAGGGTCTCTGGCAGGGTGGCGCAATTGACCTTGATAAAAGGTTTATCACGGCGGTTAGAGAGGGAATGAATGGCCCGAGTTACTAGCTCTTTCCCTGTTCCACTCTCTCCTCTTACCAGAATGGTTAACTCGGTGTCGGCCACCTGCTCGATCATCTTCTTGATGTTCAGAATGGGATTGCTGTCTCCAATAAAATTTTCATACTCAGCTCGAGATTTTAACTTTTTTTTCAAAGATTCGTTCTCGCAGGCCAGGGCCTTGCGTTCCAAGACCTTGCTGATCGTGATTTTCAACTCATCAATATCAAACGGCTTGGTAATAAAGTCATCAGCCCCCGCATGCATAGCCTTGACTACATTTTTGGCCTCTCCATACGCCGAGAGCATCACCGCCGATATCCGCCTAGAGATGGCCTTGATCCTCCCCAGAAGCTCGATCCCGTTAATATCGGGCATGTTTATATCCATCAATACTAGATCAGGAGCCTCATTTCTGACTTGTTGAATAGCTGTTTTCCCATCTTCAGCAGACAAAACCCTATAACCTTCCTTAGTCAGCGCCTCGGTCAGTATCCAGATCAATTCAGGATCATCATCGACTAATAAAATCGTTACTTTCTTGTCTTTCATTTACTTAACTCACCTATACGCTTTCTTTTAATGATTGGGATTGCTCTATAACTGTCAAAATTATTAAAGCCTATGGTTACCATACCACAACCAACGGTCAAGAGTCAGCTACCGTGGTTCCTGAATATCTAGGGGAATTTCACGCACCACCCCAGTCAGAGGAGTGGGCAGAAATTCCCGAGACGCCGGGTAATTACTCTTTAATTATTGGAATATACACCATAAAGGTGCTCCCTTTACCTACCTCACTTTGAACCTCGATGTGGCCATTATGAGCCTGGATAATCTGATTGGCCGCAGCCAATCCTAATCCAGTGCCCGATTCCTTAGTGGTGAAAAAATGCTCAAAGATTTTTTTTTGAATTTTGCGGGGAATCCCGCAGCCAGTATCAGTAAATGTTACCAACACATATTTTTGTTGAGAGCCGTCCGGGCAGAAGTTTCGGGCCGAAACCCGAAGCTCTCCTCCCCTGGGCATAGCCTCAATAGCATTAACAATGATATTGAGGAAACACTCCTTAATCCGCTCCTCATTGACGTAGGTAGGACTGACATTCTGATGCGGCTCGCGGATAAGGGAAATCTTATGTCGAGAAAGATCGTTTTTTACCAGGCTTAACACCTGATCAAGGACAGTGTTCAAATCCACTATCTTTCTCTGAAATTGTCCTGGAGTTGAAAACAACAGCAGTTCCTTCACCAAGGCATTGAGCTGAAAGAGGCTGTTATTCATAACCTCCAGGGACTTATTCCGAAAATCATCCTCATACCAGCGGTCTTCCAAATTCTGTAAGGCTCCCTTGATCTTGGTGATCGGATGCCGCAGATCATGAGCAATTTCAGAAATCATCTCACCCATAGTGATAAGCTGGGTCGATTTGGCAATGCAGGAAGCCCTTTCGTATAGAGAAACCGCTTGTGAGGCAATGATCGACAAAAATTGACGCCGCTCAGCCAAAGAAAACGCATCCTTGACCGCACTGCCAAGGCAAAAGATTCCATCTAGGTCATGATTAATCGTTATCGGCAAACAGAAAAAGGATTCAAGAAGAAACTCCTGAAATCCATTTTCCCGAAAGTAGGCCAGCAGAGGCTCGCTCAAGCAATCGCTGATCTCTTCTCCCTGGGCATTTTGCTGCCTGAGGCATTTTATCCCTTCGGCTGGAATTTTCCCCAGACTGAGCCTCTTGAGACTATCTTCATTAATACCATGAGCGAATCGCAAGCGCAATCCTTGAGTTTCGCTCTGAAAGGAAAACCATAGGAAATAGTCGATCGGCAGAACCTGCTTGATCGCCGTCGCCAGCCGATCAAGAGCCTTATCGAGATTGCTCTGAAGGCCGAAAGTGCGGGCGATCTCATACAGTACGGAGAGCTCCTTGATCTTCCATTCTAATTCCTGATTTTTAGCCTGCAATTCGCTTACCAATTGCTTATTCTTGAGACCTAGCTTGCGGCGCTCCAGGCTCTTTTTTACTACGAACCGGATCTCATCCAGAGTGCATCCCTTGACCAGAAAGTCATAGGCCCCTTTGCGGGCTGACTCGACTGCTAGCTCTCTTGAGTCTCGGCCTGAAATCATAATCACTGGGATTTCAGGATAGAGCTGCTTGATCTGCTCAAGGAACTCCATGGTTTTTCTTTCAGCCCCTTCTAATTCGAGGTCCAAAAAGATCAGGCTGAAGACTGTAAGTTTAATTTTATCCAAGGCTTGTGAGGCAGAGGCCGCAGTCGTAACTTGATAGCCATCTTCGGCCAGGTGCGCCTTGAGATAATCGGTATATTCCTGATTACTGTCAATTATGAGGATATTGTCCATGAAATCAATTATATGAAAGCAGTTAAACAGGCTCGAGGCATTATGATAGAGTTTACCTATTTGTAAAAATGTGTTACTTTTTTTTCATTCTAATCAAAACTTTGCTTTTTGTCAAGATATTAAGCTAGCTCTCAGATGTTCCCCATATTTAAAATTAGGAGAAGTAGATAAGCTGCAGGGGAAGGGTATTGAGGTAAAAGACAATAGT
>JAILZY010000054.1 GCA_023512255.1 bacterium
TAAGCAACCGACCATAAATATTTATAACTCATCATTAATGGCCAGGCTATGGACAATGGTGATGATTATCTCACCCCAAGGATGTTATA
The DNA here is from genome assembly GCA_023512255.1 of bacterium. Classification (GTDB taxonomy): domain Bacteria; phylum SZUA-182; class SZUA-182; order DTGQ01; family DTGQ01; genus DTGQ01. The sequence goes on from JAILZY010000054.1 coordinate 90, forward strand.
ACTCATTATGGTCGGGTACTTAAAACCTGGATTTATGATCTTATTATGTTATGGGTCTTTCTGTGATTTGAGGGCGGAAAGAGCAGAAAGGAGGTGATGGTCAGAAGCTGAAAAAAAACGGGCATTAGCCAATGTTGATTTAGTGTCTCTGATCAATTTTTCATTGTCTGGTTATGGAGAGGAGTAAGATTATGCTTCCCAAAAAAATTTTGAGTATTTCTATTGTTCTCTTAGCTTGCCTTATCTTTTCTACCGCCACTCCCAAGACCTCGCAAGCTTACTATGGTCTTTATGGCCTTGGCCTCTATGGTATGGGTCTCTATGGTATGGGCCTCTATGGTCTTGGTCTCTATGGTATGGGCCTCTATGGCTTAGGGCTCTATGGCGGTCTCTATAGTCCTTGGCTTTATGGTGGCCTCTACGGTATGGGTCTTTATGGCCTTGGCCTCTACGGTATGGGTCTCTACGGTATGGGCCTCTACGGTCTTGGTCTCTATGGCGGTCTCTATGGTATGGGCCTCTATGGCCTCGGGCTCTATGGCGGCCTTATGGGAGGTATGCTGGGCTTGGGAGGACTAGGTGGCCTGCTGGGGAATTGGGGAACGAGTAGTATTACCACCACGGTCGGAACTCCTCCTGCGGCCACAACGCCAGCCGTAGCTCCGACCGCGCCGGCAGCTACACCTGTTATTGTAACCTGACCACAGATGTTCCCCATCTTTAATGCCCTTTTATTTGGAAGGAACCCTTTTAAAAAAGGGTTCCTTCCAAACCATCCTCCTAAAATTTTAATTTATAATTAAAGTTTTAGGAAAGGGGTTTTAAGGGGAAAACCCTTTTTCAAAAGGGTTTTCCCCTTGAGATGGGGAATATCTGGTTGACTTTTAAAAGGAAGGGCTGCCTTCTATCTCTGGGGCAGCCCTTTTTATTTTAAAAATTTTAAAATTATAATTCTTATAATCTCTGAAAGATAAATTTCCCTTCTACTACCTCCTCAGGGAAGAGATAAAACAGAGTTTATTGTCGCTTGAATTCTTCGGAGCCTGGATAGCGGTAATCAGGTGAGCTGTAGCCGGGGTGCCTGTTGCTTCAACCTCGCTATCTGCAGCAGGTTTGAACAGGAATTGATATCTGATGTTTTGTCCTGTAGAAACAATGGGAACGGTAGCTGTATAAATTACCCCATCGCTGAAATCATTATCCCCTGAATCCTTGGTCATATCCACCTGCTCACCCGGATCATCGTAATCTCCATCACTATTTTTGTCGATTAATACCTGAGCAACTGCAGGCTGAGGTCCAGATTCACCATCCGCATTAGCCATAACATATCGGACCTTGAAAGTTACCTCCGTTTGTCCGGCATTGATGGTATCAGGCCAAGCTCCGGTATCCTTAAAGTATGTATCTCCAGTAACCCAGGTAAGTACCGGTTTGATATCGGGCTGATTCCCGTCATAGCTGATTTCCAGCCGAGGCCGCAACTGCTTTGTTGCATTGGGAGAGTAGAGCTCGACATACTCCTGGCCTGAGGGGGCGGTCCCCGCAAAGGTATTGGAGCTCACCAGGGCTATCTTGGTAATTCCTCCTTTATTAATCAAGCTGATGGGATCGTCAATTTCAAGCTCGTTACGGCACGAATTGGGATCTATTGACTCTGGCGATGTATTGGGGTCAGAGGGAGTGCTCAGCGCACTTGCATATAGTTCTCCTTTTTCTAATGGAGGTCCTATGGTTGCCCCCCAATCTGAATTCCAGAGAGGTTCTTCGTAAACTGATTTAAAAATATGGATAGCGAAATTTGAAGAACCAGGAGTTAAGACCTTTCTTTTCCCATAGAAAACCAATTTGGCGGAAATGTTGGTAGCACCCTGCGGGATACCAGTGGTATCAAAGGAGAGGAAGGTTTTATAGACGCCGTACCTCTCGCCGTTGATTTCTTGGCCGACTCTTACCGTATTTGAGAGAACGGTTGTGGTGAAGGTATTATCCTTACTGGAGTAGGATGAGCCATCTAAGGCCCCCCGGGCTGATCTGTCACCGGGTGTTTTCCCGCTGCTGGTAACCCATCTGAATTGTCGATTTCCTCCTTGTCTGGCAGTCAAAAAGCCTTTGGGACCAGAAAGAGCCCCAGTTGTTGTAGTTTTTGAACCTGTTGCTTCTGATTTCATCTCTCCGCCTGAGCTGCTGTAGGACTTATAGTTATTAGACCCAGCGAAACAGACACGGGAAGAGAATATCAGTACCGTAGCTAAGAGAAAACAGAGGAAAAGCGTTTTTTCTTTCAAGATTCTTCCCTCCTTAAAATCCCCCCTATCAAGCCAGCAGGGGCTTAAATAAGGTTAACGGTTAGCAGTAAGAAGCAGCCATCAGAACAGTAACGGAACCATTATCTAATTTTGCAAAATCGCTGCCAAGGGTGGGGGGAAATTTATTGGCTATAAATCAAATAGTTAAAGATACCCCTCTTTGGTTTTGCCGACTTATAGCTCTCTTAAGTGCTTTTCTTTAGTGCAGTAGATTTGGGATGGCTGTTGAGTAGGGAGGAGCGATAAGTAAGTATAAAAACTAAGTATAAAAACAGTGTTAATAGTGGTAATAAAGATAAAAATGTGGATGGACAAGATAAAAACGCGGATGGGCCGCTATTTTATTAAAAAATATAATTTTTATTTGATAATTTATATTTATTTCCTGAAAAAATTCTGTTCTCTAGAAGTATATTTTTCTTTGCTGTTTACTTATCGAGCAGGTGATAACAAATTTTTCAACACCGGCGGGGCAGGGGCCGCTCGCATCATCTGAGCTTGAATAATAATTCTTTTGAATAACTCTACTTAGAAACTCTACTTAGAGAAGGTGAATGTATTGGAGTCCACTTCTTCGATGTGGGGAGTGGGGTTTCTTAAGAGGGAAAGCCCCCGAGGCTCGTATTTTGCTTGCCAAATACCCTGGAGCTGGGTTTTTAGAGAAATTGGATCGCCAGATCGCATTATTACGAGATTGCATCATAATGAAGCTATACGAACCTATTTATGAAGCTATTATGAAGTCTTAAGCCAAGGGGAAGGTGAGGAATTCCTTGTCTCTCCTACCACTCCGTCTTCTACCACTTCTACCATACATAGGCAGGCAGTTTGATCACCTTTTGCTGAAGTACCCTTTCAGTAAAGGTTACTCAACCAGTTCTCGAAAGACACCATACTGGCGATACCGTCGATAGCGGTCCTCGAGAAGTTTATCTTCCGAAAGCCTGGACATCTGAGCAAGGCAGCGGAGAATGGCCCGGCGAACGATATGAGCCATCATGGTAGGGTTACGATGTGCTCCGCCGATAGGCTCTTTCAGGATTTCGTCAGCCACCTTAAGTTTCAATAGATCCTGGGCCGTCATATGCAGAGCAGTAGCGGCCTCATTGGCCTTGGTGTGGTCTTTCCAGAGAATGGCTGCACAGCCTTCAGGAGAGATTACAGAATAGACGCTGTTTTCTAGCATCAGCAGCCGGTCGGCTACTCCCAGAGCTAGGGCTCCGCCGCTTCCCCCCTCTCCGGTAACAATTGAAATGATCGGCACCCGCAGGAACATCATCTCGTAGATATTGCGGGCAATAGCCTCAGCTTGTCCCCGCTCTTCCGCCCCAAGCCCTGGATAGGCCCCCGGGGTGTCGATAAAGGTAATTATTGGTTTTCGGAATTTTTCAGCCAGTTTCATAATCCGCAAAGCCTTACGAAACCCCTCGGGGCTAGCCATTCCGAAATTTCGGCTGATGTTTTCCTTGGTTCCTCTTCCCTTTTGGTGCCCGATGACCACTACTTTATGGCTGCCTAGTTGGGCCAGCCCGCCAACAATGGCTGAATCATCGCCAAATTTGCGATCACCGTGCAATTCAATGAAATCAGAAAAGATTATATTGATATAATCTAGGGTATAGGGCCTGTCTGGATGCCTAGCCAGAAGGGTTCTTTGCCAGGGTGTTAATTTAGCATAGGTTTCGTAAAAAACCTTCTGGCGCTTTTTTTTCAGCCTCTTAAGCTCCTGGCGAGCGCTATCGCCCCATTCCGTAGCCAACTGCCGCATTTCCTTGATGGCGCTGTCTAATTCAACGAATTGTTTTTCAAAATCCAAAATAGCCACCTAGTTTCTCGCTCCCTAATTTTAAAAGTTCGCTAACCTCGGCTTTAAACTCTATTCTCATTCGGCTTTTATTTCAAATAAAATTGACATTTTATTTATTATTTGTTATATTTTAATACTTTTATTTTTATCACTTATCTCTCTAGCAAAACAGCTCCATTCCCTAGACGTTTTTCAAGCTCCATAATCAGCTTATCCGAAGGATCAACCTGGATAGAGGATCCGGCTAGGAAAACAAGCTCCTTCCCCTCATCAGTAAGAAGATGCAAGTAGAGTCTGCACCGCCCCCCTTGATGATTCTGAATAATATGATGCAGATCGCTCACCTTCTTTTGGGTAAGATCCTGAATCAGTAGCCGAAGATGTAGTTCCCTCACCACTTTCTTTCGCAAATCGTCCAAGGATAGCACCTCATTAGCCACCACTGCTGCCTTTTCTCCCCTAAGATCCACCTGCCCTTTGATTAGCACCGGGATGTCTTGATCGAGAAAAGAGGCTGCACTTTTGTATATTTCGGGAAAAAGAACCACCTCAACCGAACCGTACGTGTCCTCAAGGATAGCAAAAGCCATCCGCTCTCCCTTTTTCTGAGTTACTATTTCCCGCTCAAGTCTCAGCAGACCGCCGCACCGCACCTCCTGTTTAGCAGCCAGAGAGGGGATGTCCTGGCTGGTGTGTCTGGTATGGAATTTCAGATCCCGGGCATATCGATGCAGGGGATGACCGGTTAGGTAGAAACCGATCACTTCCTTTTCATATTGTAGCCGCTGTCTCTCGTGCCACTCCTCAACCTGGGGCAGGCTGTGGGCTCCTCGTCCACTGAGGTTAGGCTGATCAGTGCTTCCCTGCTGTTGTTCATCATAGTCAAAGAGGGATGTCTGGCGGCTGCTTTTGGCTTTTTGCATCATCTGGCCAAATTCCACTGCCTCATCAAGAGCAGCCATAAGCTGAGCTCGATGCCCTCCCAGAGAATCAAAAGCTCCTGCCTTGACTAGACTTTCCAAAACTCTCTTATTTACTGTCCGAAGATCAACCCGTCGGCAAAAATCAAATAGATCTAAAAACTTCCCTCCTTTTTTCCTGGCTCTGATAATGGCAGCTACGGCATTTTCTCCCACATTCTTGATGGCTGCCAGCCCAAACCGGATGCGGCCATCGACCACATTAAAATGCTGCTGGCTTTCATTCACACAGGGGGGCAGGATAGCGATTCCCATCTCTTTGGCTTCGTTGATAAATTTAACCACCTCATCGGTATTCTCCATTTCACTGGTCATCAGAGCGGCCATTAACTCGACCGGATAATGGGCCTTTAGATAGGCGGTCCGATAGGAGATCAGGGCATAGGCTGCACTGTGGGATTTATTGAACCCATAGCCAGCAAAATGGAATATGAGATTGAAGATCTTATCCGCCACCTTGGGATCAACCCCTTTGGCTGTGGCCCCCTCGATGAATTTGCTCTTTTGCTTGGCCATGACCTCAGGGTCTTTTTTCCCCATTGCTCGGCGCAGAAGATCTGCATCACCCAGGCTAAATCCAGCCAGCTCACTGGCAATCTTCATCACCTGCTCCTGATAGACGATCACCCCATAGGTCTCTTTCAGAATGCTCTCCAGGCAGGGATGATCGTAGTGTATCTGCACCTGGCCAAACTTTCTCTGGATAAAATCATCCACCATGCCGCTACCCAGGGGCCCTGGCCGAAAGAGCGCCACCAGGGCGATCAGGTCCTCAAACCGATCTGGCTTCATCCGCCGAAGCAGATCCCTCATCCCTGAGCTTTCGAGCTGGAATACCCCAATGGTTCTAGCTTCTTTCAAGAGGTTGAAGGTAGCCTCATCATCCATAGGAATAGTGTTCAAATCAAGCTGTAGTCCTCCGTGAGACTCCCGAATCAACTCCAGGGTATCCTGAATAACGGTCAGGGTACGAAGGCCGAGAAAATCCATCTTTAGCAGACCTATTTTTTCGATATCCTTCATCTGGAACTGACAGACGATATCGGTTTTGTCTGCCGCGGCCTCACCCTTTTCCTTTTGCATGCTGTAGAGGGGGAGAAATTCCACCAGCGGCCTTGGGCTGATGACAATTCCAGCCGCATGGGTTGAGGCATGTCGGGTTAGGCCTTCGAGCACCTTCGAGATCTCAAATAGCTTAGCTACCCTCTCATTTTCCTGGATAAGGTTTCTCAGCCGCTCTTCCTGCTGAATAGCCTCATCTAGGCTGATATTCAAAACATTAGGAATAAGCTTGGCGATCCGATCGCACTCGGCATACTCCATGCCTAAAACCCGCCCCACATCCCGTACTACTCCCCGCGCGGCCATGGTTCCAAAGGTGATAATCTGAGCCACATTATCCCGGCCATACTTTTTAGTTACATAATCAATCACTTCATCCCGGCGTCGCATGCAAAAATCAATATCAATATCCGGCATGCTCACCCGCTCAGGATTCAAAAACCGCTCAAACAAAAGCCCATAGGCTAAGGGATCAATATCAGTAATCCCAAGGGCATAAGCAACCAAGCTGCCGGCTGCCGAACCCCTGCCTGGTCCTACAGCGATCCCCTGCTGCCGGGCATAGTGGACAAAATCCCAGACAACAAGGAAATAGCCGGCAAAGCCCATTTTTTCAATCACCCGAAGCTCATGATCGAGCCGGTCCAAAATAGCTGCGGCTTGGGGTGGCTCGCTCAAACATCTTGCCTCAGGAGGCTGCTTTCCCTCTCGATGAGCTAATCTTTCTTGCCGAAGCCGTGAAAGTCGCTCCTTTGTGTCTAAATCCCTCAGCAAGCTCTCATACCTTTTGACAATCCCCTGATAGGCTAGCTCCTCTAGGTAATCTTCCAGGCTATTTCCATCCGGCGGCTGATAAGAGGGGAGAAAATATTGACCAAAGGTAAACTCCAGATTGCAGCGCTCAGCAATGGACAGGGTATTGGTTATCGCCTCTGGGAGCTCTTGGAAACATGCTGCCATCTCCTGAGGAGAGCGAAAGTAGAATTGGTCGGTACCAAAGCGCATTCGCTTGGGATCATCGAGCGTTTTGCCGGTCTGAAGGCACAAGAGCACCTCGTGGCTTAAGGCTTCCTTGGCCTCAAGGTAGTGGCAGTCGTTGGTGGCTACCAGAGGCAGATCAAACTCTTTAGCCAAGGTAACTAGCTCTCGGTTTACTATTCTCTGCTCGGCCAGGCCATTACTTTGAAGCTCCAGAAAGAAATTTTCCCGTCCCATGATGTCTATATATTGCCTGACGGCCTGCCGAGCCTCATCTGTATTTCCGCGGGCCAAGGCTTGCGGAATCTCACCCTTCAGACAGGCGCTCAAGGCGATCAGCCCTTGCGAATGCTGGCTCAAAAGTTCCTTATCAATCCGGGGACGATAGTAAAATCCCTCCAGATAGCCAGCAGTAACCAGACGGACCAGGTTTTGATATCCCTGCCAATCTTTAGCCAGAAGCACCAGGTGGAAAGAAGCATCTGTGATCCCACGGGGTGAGCTTCTTTCTTTTCGGCTCTTTGGAGCTACATAAACCTCACAGCCGATAATAGGCTTCAAGCCTGCCTTTTTGACCTCCTGGTAAAACTCGATCGCTCCGAACATGTTGCCATGATCGGTAATGGCCAGGGCAGGCATTCCCCACTCTTTGGCTATTTGAGCCAGCCGACTGATCCGGCAGGCTCCATCCAGCAGGCTGTATTGGGTGTGGACGTGAAGATGGACGAAATCTGAATGGCTCATAGCTCTCCCGCCATAATCACTCCCACTCGATAGTGCTTGGGGGCTTGGAGCTGATATCATAAACGACGCGGTTTACTCCGCTTACCTCATTGATGATTCGGTTGGAGATCCGCTCTAGCACCTCATAGGGTAGCCTTACCCAATCAGCAGTCATGCCATCGAGGCTATTGACTGCCCGAAGGGCAATGACGTTCTCATACGTTCTGCCATCTCCCATGACCCCAACCGTTTTCAGAGGAAGCAGGATGGCAAAGGATTGCCAGATATGACGGTATAAACCAGCGGCCCGAATCTCCTCCAGGACAATTACATCCGATTCCCGCAGGATGTTAAGCCGCTCTTCCGTAACCTCGCCGATTATCCTAATGGCTAGGCCTGGCCCTGGGAAGGGCTGCCGCCAGATAATCTCTTCCGGTATTCCAAGCTCCTTTCCTACCAGACGTACCTCATCCTTGAATAGCTCTCGAAGCGGCTCGATAATTTCCAAGTTTATTCTCTCCGGCAACCCCCCGACATTGTGATGGCTCTTGATGGTAGCCGAAGGTCCTTTGACCGAAACACTCTCGATCACATCGGGATAGAGCGTTCCTTGGACCAGAAATTGCGCATCCCGAATCTTTTTGGCTTCCTCCTCGAATAGGTAAATGAACTCATTGCCGATAATCTTTCTTTTCCTCTCAGGATCGGTAACCCCGGCCAGCTTGTCCAAAAAGCGCTTGGCCGCCTGACAGCAGACCAGTTTAATATGGAAAAATTTCCCAAATACCTCCTGTACCTTTTCCGCCTCGCCCTTGCGCAAGAGCCCATTGTCTACAAAAATACAGGTCAGTTGATCCCCGATGGCTTCATGGGTCAGGACCGCGGCTACCGAGGAATCCACCCCGCCGCTCAGGGCGCAAATTGCCCGCTTGTCTCCCACTCTTCGCCTGATGTTGTGAATGGCATGGCTGATAAATGAAGACATGGTCCAGTCCGGCGTACAACCACAGATTCTGTGCACGAAATTTTGCAGAATTTTTCTCCCCTGATGCGTATGGACCACTTCAGGATGGAACTGCACCCCGTAGATAGGCTTATCCCGGTGTTTGATAGCTGCATAAGGAGCATTAGCCGTATGGGCTAGGGTAATAAAGCAAGATGGCAGATGAATAATCTGATCTCCATGACTCATCCAGACTACATTGTTTTCGGCCGCAAAACCATAGAACAGCTCATCATCAGGCCGATCCAGCTGAAGCTCCGCTTTCCCGTATTCCCGTTTTGGTGTCCTGACCACCTCTCCCCCAGCCAGGTGGGCGATCAACTGCATGCCATAGCAGATGCCCAGGATAGGAAGGCCAAGGGTCATGATTTCATGAGCTACTCGCGGGGCATCAGGATCGAAGATACTAAATGGTCCTCCCGAAAAAATAAGACCGCTCGGCTTGACCTGAGCCAGGGCATCTAGGCCAAAGGTATAAGGGACAATTTCACAGTAAACCTTACTCTCTCTGATGCAGCGGGCAATTAGCTGAGTATATTGAGAGCCAAAATCGTAAATTAAAATTTTTTGGTCAGAGCCGGCCATCATTTCCCCATACCAACCCGCTGAACTTGTTGAAAAATCTTACCCTCAGTCTTAATGGCCGGGGCAATGATCAACTCGGTCATCTGCATTTCTCGGATATTTCTGGCTCCGCAGTTTCCCATCGAGGTTTTAAGCGCACCGATCAGATTCTGAGAGCCATCATCAAGCTCAGCCGGGCCAAAGAGAATCTGCTTCAGGGTCCCTGAGACCTTGGTCTGAATTTTGGTGCCCCGCGGCAGGGCTGCATGTGGCATAGCCATTCCCCAGTGATATCCCCTGCCTGGTGCCTCCTTGGCTCGGGTAAAAGCAGAGCCCACCATGACCGCATCTGCTCCGCTGGCAAAAGCCTTGCAAATATCCCCTCCCACTGACATGCCGCCGTCGGTAATGACCGGAACATATCTTCCTGTCTGCTTATAATAAAAATCACGAGCTGCGGCAGCATCCGCGGTGGCGGTTACCTGCGGCACCCCAATGCCCAAAACCCCCCGAGTGGTGCAGGCCGCACCTGGCCCAACCCCGATCAGTAGGGCATCGGCTCCAGTCTCCATCAACTCCACTGTGGCATCGAAGGTAACGCAGTTTCCAATAATCAGCGGAATGGTAATCTGTTTGCGAAGCTTGTAGAAGTCCACAGTTTCATATTCTGTAGAATAGTGCCTGACCGTAGTTACTGTAGACTGAACTACAAATACATCCGCTCCCGCTTCCTGGGCGATTTGGCCAAAGCGCTCAGCCCGCATCGGAATGCTAGACACAGCTACCTTTACACCGCCAGCTTTTATTTCCTCAATCCTTTTGGCAATCAAATCCTCTCGTATTGGCTTGCTATAAACTTCTTGGATTACTCGCGTTGACTCCTGCATCTCGGCATTGATAATCATGTCAATGGCTTCTTGCGGATTCTCGTACCGAGTCTGCACTCCTTCAAGGTTTAGGACAGCCAGTCCGCCGAGTTTTCCCATCTCAATGGCAAACTTGCAATCCACCACTCCATCCATGGCCGCAGCCAGAATAGGAATCTCAAACTCAAGCTCCCGCAATTTCCACTTCACATCGACATCATTTGGATTGATGGTAATTTTCCCAGGCACTAAGGCTATTTCGTCAAAGCCATAGCATCGTCTGGCTTTTCTTCCTCTGCCAACCCACATTCCCATGATATTTATCTCCTACCTTGATAATAATTGATAATAATATTTAGCTAATAATTATATTAAATTAAAAAATGGATAGTTAATATATGGTTAATGGTTAATATATGGTCAGTTAATATATGGTCAATAGTATGGTTAATCTTCTCGCTGCTGTCAAGAACAACTTCTCTTGATTCAGGAGAAAATGCGCCCTCCCTTCCTACGGAAATCAGGCCCAATGATTTCATACACCTTGCACATCTCGGAGAGCCGAGAGCGCAGCCGCTTCCCGATTCTATCCTCCAGGGTCTGCTCATTATTGTCTTTCTTCTCATCCAGCCAGTTTGAGGTGATAATGGTGGTTAGGTTTTCATTGTAGCGGGTATTGAGGATATAGGTCAGGGTATCCAGCATCCAGTCAGTTACCCGGGCTGCTCCTAGCTCATCCAAAAGCAGCACATCAATAGTCAGCACTGGATCTAGAACAAAAAACTCCGAGGTTTGAGATTGCGGATCATACGAGGCCTGAATTTCCTTGAGCAGATCACGAAAATCATAGAACATGCAGGGAACTCCCTTTTTTTCGATCAGCTCCCGGATAATGGCTACCGAAAGGTGTGTTTTGCCTACGCCGCAGTTGCCCATGAATAAAATGCCCTCTTTGCGGGTAGGGTATTGCCGGATAAAGTTTTCAGCCGCAAATTTGGCCACAGCTATATTAACCTGATGCTTTGAAGGATCAAGCCCCTTGCCCTTTTTGGCAATCTCCTCATAATCGTGCTCGCTGACCTTAAATTGCTCCAGCGTGCAGTGAGAATACCTGCGAGGTATGCGGGCGGCCAGCAAGAGCCGCTTTCGCCGTACCTGATAGTAGCACTGACACCTCTTGACCTTCTCAAAACCATCCTCGACAATCCGCTCCCAGCCGGTCCCCTCACAGATGGGACAATTTTCATCAAACATGGGCTGCTGTTGCTGCTCACCCCGTGCTTGTTCAGATTCTCTCATGGCTGATCAATCCTTTAATAAAGAGGGCCTCGTTACAGGTTATAACTCGTTTCATTATCTGATTATAACATAAGCTCAATTGATAAAACCTATTGATTCAGTTGATAAAGCCTATTGATAAAGACTCAGCTGATGAATGCCGAGCTTTGACCTCAAAAGCTCTATAGAACAGGCTCGAACTGTTTCCTGATAGGCGCTAGGCTCCATCTGATTTTTATACCTTTGGGTTTGCTGCCGAGCAGCCGAGAAAATAGACTCTCTGGCCTCAGCCGAAAGAGTATCCAGCAGAGTTTGCATAAGCTGCTCATCCAGCCTCTGCAATCGCTTCTCGATGACCTCAACATCAATTCGGGCAGCAGCGGTGCGAATCTCGGATCGTAGTTTGGCTAGCTCCTCTTCGAGATGAACCGCCCGGACAGCGCGGCCAAAGAGAGTGGAGAGGGAAGTGGTGAATTCGGGCGATTGATTTTCACTCCCCTGCCCTTGGTGGCTGCTTTCTCCTTGGCCTTGGTTTGATTTTTTCCCAGCCGCCAGGGTTATTTCGGCAATCAGGAGGGAAATTCTGCGGTCAAGATACTCCCTAAGCTTTGCCTGCTCTTTGGCAAAGTCAAACGATGGCTGCACCTTGCGGCTCTCTGTCCATCCTCCCTCGTACTGAGGGCCGGATCCATCATGGCATGATCCCTCATAGTCCTTCTTTTGACGCGACCTCCATATGTTCATGATTTCCGGCTCGCAATAGGAAAGAAGATGAATCTTCTTTTGCGAAAGACCGCGAGAGCGAAGGTTTTCAAAGGTCTTATCTATCCCCTGGATGACAACATGTAGGGGAATACCCATCTTCTCCCATTTGTCAATCACCAGCCAGTTAGCAGGAGAAAGAATCAACCCCTCGCCCTTCTTATGCGAAAAATACTCCCTAACCCTCTCTTTATACTCCCACATTCCTCGAAAACTCCCCGCACATACTGAAAAACACGCTCAAATGCCTATTCACTATCGGGCACTTTTATCATCACTCCTGCGAAAGTGGCAATCCATGGTATGGGGGCAGCAACCCTCTGGATTTCCGCCTACGCTGGAATGATATAAAATGCCTGCACTTAGAAGGCACATACAAAACCGGAAGATAAAATGTGTCCGGTAGTAAGAATGCCTATTGCTTGCTTATATATTCTTTCTATTATATGCATATTGATTCTTTTTGCCTAGATAAAATTTAATCTCTTCCCTCTTGCCCATGAGATCGGCCACTTTGATAAGGTCAAGCTGTTTTAGAATTTCAATTGTAATCGGTCTTTTTGCATCCCAGAAGATAATCGATGAAAAAAATTCCTGTGCCGGGGGTGAGTTCAAGAGGCTGACAATCAGCTTGGCCTCACCTTCACTCTGGCAGGCGATAAAATAGCAGGTATCATCCAGCATCACCGGCTTGCCTGCATATGGTCCTACAACCACAAAGTGAAGCTTTTTATACAGGCCGGATATGGCTACTTTCCAAGGTGAAAATGCATAATCTCCGACGGCAAAAATGGCAAAGGGAGGACGGTTTTTATAGATCGAGCTTTTTCGTCGGGCAAAAAAGCCTAGATGCTCTTGTAAATAGCGCCATGTTTTCGGTGCCTTGTGGCGGATGATGGAAGTATCCTGGCCGATAAATTCCTGAGTGACGATAACCCAGCGGTGAGGGATAAGAAAAGAGTCGCCCTTTGAATTCGGCTCTCCCTCTTTCAATCTGCCAAGGTCAGAGCTTTTGAGCAGCGGGTATAGGCACTCATCCTCAAGGTCGCAGCGCTCACCCAAGCCGTTTTGATAAAAATTCTCTACCCTGTGAAGCTCCATGATTTTCTGGCAATCGTGCTTAATTCCAGACCGCCACTGATAATGCCTCTCTCCCTTAACAAGCTCAAGCTGCCCCCAGGTGCGGTATTTTTCTATGTCAGCAACGAGCTGGCCGCGACCTAGATTACAAGTACGAGCTAGACTAATGGCCGATATAGGTGCCCCTTGGCTAAGGTCAGGGTAGACATAGATATAAGCCTGGTCAGCTTCCTGCCTTTGGCTCCCCCTAATCGAACATACCAGTAAACATGCCTTAGCGGAAATATTAAAGTACCTCCTGGCATCAATAAAATAGATTGCCGCCTCGATTGACTGATGGAGACTCATCTGCCACGTACTTTTTATAACCTTTCGGGCGACAGTGAATTTGCACAACATGGCCACGGTTGCCCGCTTGCGCTCAAGGCATCTTATCAGGTGAATCAGCATCCACTCTGAAATGTCGAAATTGCTTTTTCCACTGATGGCCTCAAATCCTCCGTAATTTTGAAAGTTAGATTTTTGGGGAAGATTTTGGCCACCAATGCTTCCTAATTCTGAATTGGTTACCCAGGGCGGATTCCCTATAATCAGCAATGGTTCAGGCAGGGGATCGATCAGGTTTTCCCAGTTCATGGTAAAGAAATTCCCCTGCTTGAGCTCGACTTTGTTCAATTTGTCTGAAAGGTGTTTGTCTGAAAGGTGATTGTGAGAGAGTTTATAAGCCGCCTCATCAAGATAGGAGCTATTGATATCAATCCCAAGCAGTCGGTTAGCTGAGGGAAAGGTTTCCAGGGCAGCCAGGAGAAAACTTCCCTGCCCGCAGGTAGGCTCAACTATTGACGAGGGGGCGACTCCCACACTCTTCAAAAATCTGCAAATAAGAAAAGCCAGCTCCTGGGGAGTTTGAAAATCCCCGAATTCTATTTTGTCTCTTTCATCAGCAGGCATTGAATCTTGGACCATGGGGAGATTCTTGCTCATCTTTAAGGAAGTTATAGCACCGTCAATCTGGCCAGCTAATAATAGTGATACTATACTAACTTCAGGTAGGTGGCCCTTCTTCCGGCCCCTGTCGTTTAACCCGTTGTCGAATTTGATAAATAATCCGTAATCCTTTTAAGGTGAGCTGGTCATCGAATACCTCAATAGCTGGGCACCCTTGCTGAAAGAGGCGGGCATTGCCTCCGGTGGCAATAATTCTGGGCCTATCCTGTAACTCCTCGGTAATTTTGGCTATCAGCCCTTCTACCATGGCTGAAAATCCCCAAAAAAACCCAGACTGAATAGCCCTGCTGGTCGTCTGACCAATTACCTTGGCTGGTTTTTCGATTTTTACCGGAACCAGCTTTTCAGCGGCTTGAAATAAGGCCCGAGACGAGATCTGCACTCCTGGGAAAATACAGCCACCAAGATACTTCCCCTCCCTTGAGAGCACACAGAAGGTTATAGCCGTGCCAAAGTCGATGATAATGGCCGGAGCACCGTACAGATGGAGAGCAGCTACGGCATTCACTATCCGGTCTGCCCCCAATTCGGCAGGTTTTTCATAAGCGACGGGCAGATATTCTTCTTCTCCTGGCCGCACAAAATAGGGTTCAAGGGCAAAATAATCCCGACATGATCTCACCACAGACTCATCCATAGAAGGGACAACCGAAGAGATAACAATAGCGGAGATTCCCTCCGGTCGAATCCCTCTGCTCACCAGCAGTTGAGTCATCAGGAGTCCAATCTCATCCGAGGTCGCGCTTTTGTTAGTAAAGATGCGCCACTGCCCTTCTAGGGTATCCCCCCGAAACACTCCTAAAACAATGTTGGTATTTCCGATATCAATAACTAAAAGCACTGCTAGGCGATCTCCATATTGAGATCAACAGCCTGGATCGTATGAGTCAAGGCTCCGACGGAAATAAGATCAACACCTGCTTTGGCGATTTCCCGAATGTTTTCTTCACAAACTCCACCAGAAGCCTCAGTTAGACACTGATGATTGATTCTCTCTACTCCCTTTCGAAGCTCATCAGGGGTCATATTATCCAGCAGGATACAATCTACCCTGGCCGCAAGGCACTCATCAATCTGGTCCAGGGAGTCAATCTCAACCTCGATTCTGGTCAGGTGAGGAGCAGCCGCTCTGGCCATCCGAACCGCCTGCTCGATCCCGCCAGCGATTTTCAGATGATTGTCTTTGATCAGAATGCCGTCGCTTAAGCCGAAGCGATGATTATACCCTCCGCCACAGCGGACCGCGTATTTTTCAAAATCACGGTGTCCGGGTGTAGTTTTCCTCGTGTCTACGAGCCGAGCCGAGGTCCCTTGGAGAAGATTTACATAATGAGAGACCTTGGTGGCGATCCCAGAAAGGCGCTGGAGAAAATTGAGCGCTGTGCGCTCAGCAGTTAAAAGCGCCCTGGCGCTGCCGGAAATTTCAGCTACCACCGTGCCAGCCTCTACCCTTTGTCCATCGCAGACCCTGGCCAGAAACCGAAGCCCTGGGTCAAGCAGATAAAAGGCCCGGGCCGCAACCTCAAGGCCACACACTACCAGCTTCTCCTTAGCCTTAATTATGGCTGTAGCCTGCCGCTCTGCAGGAATCACACTCTCTGTGGTCAGGTCCCCGTGGCCGATATCCTCCTGGAGAGCTAGAATAATGATCTGATCCTTCAGCAACATATTCATAAACGCAATATCCACTAAGATACACACATATACATCAAGTGGGTAAGATAAGCCCCTTTGTAAGATAAGCCCATTCCATCAAGGGCTGATCTTCCTCAATTTGAGGAAATCAGGCTGAGATTTTGCTGGAGCTTGATTTTCTGAGTAGTCAAAAGCTCAACCGCCTCGCGCTCTTTGTCCACAATGTGGCTTGGTGCTTTCTGAATAAAATCCTCATTGGCTAGCTTCTTATTGAGAAAGATCAGCTTCTCGTCAATTTTGCTAATTTCCCGAAGCAGTTTCTTGCGCTCTTCCTCAAAATCAATCAGCCCTTGGAGGGGGATATAGATTTCCATGTCCCGGACCACCAAAGAGACAGAATTTTTGGGTTTTTCTATATCCGGGCCGATTTTAATACCTTGGCATCGGGCTAAGAGCTCGATATAGCTGCTGTAGTTGGCCAGGATGTCTCTTTGCTCGCTTCCTGTAATCTTGATGAGCACCTCAACTTTTAGACCAGGATGCAGATTCAGCTCCGAGCGACTGTTGCGGATACCTTTAATTACATCCATGATTAGGGCCATTTTCTCTTCCGCCTCTCTATCTTCTAGCGATGGATCAAAGATAGGCCATGGACCGGCCATGATACTGGCGGCAGGCTTGGCCGCTTTGCAGCCAGTGCCTTCAGCCGCTATCGCCGGAGCCTCCTGATGGGGTAGTTTCTGCCAGATTTCCTCGGTAATGAAAGGCATGATTGGATGGAGAAGGACCAGGGTGTTTTGCAAAACCTTAACCAGCACCGCCTGGGCTATAGCCTTTGACTGACTGTTGGCTTGGCTGGTGAGTCTATTTTTGACCAGCTCGATGTACCAGTCACAGAATTCATGCCATAGAAACTGATAGATGGCATTGGCCGCATCATTGAATTTATACTCTGTCAAGGCCTGATCAACCTGAAGAATCAAGCTGTTAGCTCTGCTTAGGATCCAGCGGTCGGCCAAGTCCAGAGCCTGCGATTGAGCTATCGACACTGTAGGATCAAAATCAGCCAGATTCATCAATACAAACCGCGAGGCATTCCAGATTTTGTTGCAGAAGTGGCGATAGCCCTCGATCCGCTTCTCCGACAGGCAGATGTCTCTACCCTGAGCAGCAAGAGCAGTGAGCGTAAACCGGAAAGGGTCTGTGCCGTAGCGGTCCATCATGATGAGCGGATCAATAACATTGCCGCGTGATTTGCTCATCTTCTGGCCATGCTCATCCCTGATTAGGGCATGAATGTATACATCATGAAAGGGCACCGTGCCGGTGAACTTCAAGCCCATCATGATCATTCTGGCTACCCAGAAAAACAAGATGTCGAAAGCCGTAACTAGGACCGATGTAGGATAGAAAAGTTCCATCTCCCGGGTTTTATCCGGCCAGCCAAGGGTTGAGAATGGCCAAAGAGCCGAACTGAACCAGGTGTCCAGAACATCGGTTTCCTGTCTGAGGTTTTTGCTCTTACAGGAGCGGCAGGCAGCCGGGGTCTGCCTAGCTACGGTAATCTCCTGGCAATCCAGGCAATACCAGGCAGGGATCTGGTGTCCCCACCAGATCTGTCGAGATAGGCACCAGTCGCGGATATTATTCATCCACTCAAAATAGGTATTTTCCCAATGGGAAGGAATAAATCGGACCCGCCCCTCTCTTACGGCTTCGATAGCTGGCTCGGCCAGGGGTTTCATTTTCAAAAACCATTGCTTGGAAATTAAAGGCTCTACAGGTGTCTGGCAGCGGTAGCAGTGGCCTACTGCATGGCGATAGTCCTCGGTCTTAACCAGGTATCCTAAAGATTCTAGATCCTTAAGCACTTTTTTGCGGCAGGAAAACCGGTCCAGCCCCTGATATTTTCCAGCCTCAGCAGTCATATTCCCTTGCTCGTCAATCACCTTGATCTGCTCAAGATGGTGCCTTTTGCCTATCTCAAAGTCATTGAAATCATGAGCAGGAGTAACCTTGACCGCACCTGTGCCAAACTTTTCATCCACGACCGGATCAGCAATAATCGGAATTTCCCTGTCCACCAGGGGCAGAAGAGCGGTTTTGCCGACCAGATCCCGATACCGTTCATCCTCTGGATGAGTGGCCACAGCTGTATCGCCGAGCATGGTTTCAGGCCGCGTAGTAGCCACCATAATCGCCCGACTTTTATCAGAGCAAAGAGGATATTTTAGATAGTAAAGGTGCCCCTGCACCTCCTCGTAATTCACCTCAAGGTCAGAGAGCGCGGTCTGACAGCGGGGACACCAGTTGATCATGTAATGGCCACGGTAAATTAGCCCCTCCTCATAAAGGCGAACAAACACTTCCCGCACAGCCCGCGATAGTCCCTCATCCATGGTAAACCGCTCCCGGTCCCAATCGCAGGATGAGCCAAGCCTCTTGAGCTGCTCTATAATCGTGCCCCCTGACTCAGCTTTCCATTTCCAGACCCTATGAACAAAGGCCTCTCTGCCAAGGTCCTCCTTTCGTAGCCCTTCTGCGGCTAACTGCCGCTCAACCACATTTTGCGTGGCTATGCCGGCATGATCAATGCCAAGCTGCCATAGGGTGTTTTTCCCGGTCAGACGTTTCCACCGAATTAGAATATCCTGTAGGGTATTATTCAAAGCATGTCCGATGTGCAGCGATCCGGTAATATTCGGAGGAGGAATGACGATCGAAAAGGTTGCCCGGCTCGACTCCTCCAGGCAGGGTTTAAAGAAGCCATTCTCCATCCAAAAGGTGAACCACTTCCCTTCGATTTCCTTGGGATCATATGCTTTCGATAAGGATTCAGTCTCCATAAAAATTTTTTTCTCCTCCTGATCACTCCTCAAGGTCATCCGCCATTCTTGATCCGATCAATTTCTCTTTGAATCATCACCTTCGCCTGTTCAGGGACAACCTTTCTGGCCATAGTCTCAATGATCGTTTTTGAGCTTTCAATAAGGTGTTGGGAAACTCCCTCCTCGGTAAAAATCGCCTGAAGCTGGCGAAAACAAGAATCACTTTGCAAAAACCTATCTACCCGATCAGCAATAATCTCCTCAAGATGAGTGCGGAGAAATTCCTCTACCTTTTCTTCAATCACCTGCCGAAGCCACTTTTCAACATCAAGGTAAGCGACTGCTGGCCTCTGCTCGGCCGTGATTCCCTTTTTAGTTGGCTGAAAACATTCATCCACCATCCGAATAAGATCAGCGGCTTCAAAGGGCTTTCCTAGTATTCTGGTTGGGCCACACTCCTCGAGCTTTTCAAGAGGATATCGGTCGAGCTCCCGCACCAGTAAAATCACGGGGAGGTGAGACATAGAGGGATCTTCCTTTATTCTCCTGCAGATATTCTTTCCTCCAATGCCGGGCAGGTCTAGATCAATTAATAGGATATGGGGAGAGATGTTT
This sequence comes from bacterium, assembly GCA_023512255.1. Lineage (GTDB taxonomy): Bacteria > SZUA-182 > SZUA-182 > DTGQ01 > DTGQ01 > DTGQ01. The sequence goes on from JAILZY010000054.1 coordinate 19,588, forward strand.
CGGATCTTCTCCATTACATCCTCGATTGAAGCCAGATTCACATTTAGGGAAATGACCTGATACTCTGTGTCAGCAAAGGCTAATCCAGCAATCTTTTGAATGGTTGGATTTAAATCTAATAAGAGGATTATCTTTTGCCCCATTTTTCTTTTCTCTTTTTTGATTTTTCTATCTCTTTTAAAAAGGCCTTGCCGTCTTTAAGAATTGGTCAAAAATCCCGCTATTGCTTCCAGCACCTCAGCTACTTCGATGCTAGCCATGCAACTTCCTGCTCCCTTAAAGCAGGCAGAGCGCTCACAGGGAGAGCAGGGAAACTGGTGCCAAACTACCTCATGACCGCTTCCCCACGGGTGCCGCTGTCTGGGATCAGAGGGCCCGAACAGGGCTACTACCCGCTTTCCTAAGGCCGCGGCTATGTGCATCGGACCGCTGTCATGGCCAACGAATATATCTACAGTCCTCAGGAGAGAAATTAGCTGTCGCCAGCTAGAATGATAAATGATCTGGCCCTTTTGCGACATCAATTGGCTTATCTGCCTTACCCGCTCTCGGTCCGGCTCCTTATCCGAACCTGCCAGGATGAGATCGACGGAGCGCTCTTTAATGAGCCGGTCCGCCAATTCGGCAAATTTTTCGTTTGGCCAGACTATGGTTGCTCTTTCTCCTGCTGGGTGGATCAGGACTCTCTTTTTCTCTGACCTGGACTGAGGAGTATCCTTTGTTCTGTTCTGATTCTCTTCATCCTGAGTCACAAAGAGAGTTAAATCCAACGGATTGCCGCTATACCTAATCAGTTCCCTGACCAAGTCAAGGTAAAATAATACCAGATGCTTCTTGATCGGGGAAATCTCCCTCTTAATATTATAGGCTTTACCTCGCAAGTCCGCCGATTCGTAGCCAATCCGAAACTCAGCACGGCTTAGGAAGGTGAGTAGACGGCTTCGTTTTTCTCCCTGCAAGTCAATAATTATATCATAGTGCTGCCTTTTTACCTTCCGGTAGAGATCAAAAAATTCTTTTACAGTCTGTTTCTGCTCCTGCCTGGACCAGGGAATGATCTGATCAATAAAGGGACAACCAGCTAGAAGCTCTGAGAATCTCTCTTCTAGCAAAAAACTGATATGGGCTGCGGGAAAGCAATTTCGAAGGACCCTGACCATAGGAGTTGCAGCCAGAATCTCAGCTACCGACCACAACCGGATCACCAAGATGCTCTCGATCCTTGATCGCCGTAACGTTTCCCAATTCTGCATAGATCAAACCACAACCAAAAGAGCTAAAAAGTTTTCAAATCTGCCTCTTGTCCCGGTCAAGGTCTACAGTTGATTGTTTTCTTTACATAATTGATATATTTATGTTATTTTATCAACAATCAGGGAAAAAAGCAATAATCAAAACACGAGAGAAAAAGCGTGTAATTCCCTACAGAATTTAATACTAATTCTACATAAAATAATAGCCCTTGGATAAAAACAAAAATTAGTTTGTTTTATTCATCATATTCTGATATATTTATTAAATTATGGTTCACTCTCGAAAGGAGCAGGAAAAATTAAACCCACAGGCCTCAGTCAAAACTTCGGCCTCAAGACCTAACAAAGTTGGTCTTGAGGGCCTTCCTCTCCTCCTAGCCCTTATTGTCGCCTTTGCTCTGGGAGTGCTGATCCAGGGCAGATACGATCTCTATCGGGCCGCAGTCAATGGATTTGTCTCTCAGGAAACCAGGCAGCGAAGAAAGCTGAAAAACATCCTGAATCTCCAGAAAGATTCAACCTGGTCTCGTGTAAAGATTCAAAAAATAACCGATCATCCTACCTATACAGAAGAGCTCATTGAGTTTATCGGCCAGGAAAATAGCGAACCTTTGGCCGCCTATCTCCTTATTCCCAAATCCTCGACCAGCCGGAAGTTTCCAGCAGTCCTATGTATTCACGGTCATCATTCCACCAAAGAAAATGTAGCTGGAATAACCCCCTCCCCATACAATATCAATTATGGATATACCCTGGTCCAGGGTGGCTACATTGCTCTTATTCCTGAGATTCGATATTCACAGGACATCTGGCGGCTTGAGGATCCGATAGGATTGAACCTTCTGTTGATGGGCAAATCGCTGACTGGAGAGCGGCTAAGCGACCTTTGGCGATGCATCAGCTTCCTTAGAAGCCACGATCAGGTCGATCAGGATCGGATCGGAGTGGTAGGATGGTCTATGGGCGGAGGATTGGCTCTCTATCTTTCAGCTATTGATGAGAGGGTAAAACTCTCCTATATTAGCTGCTACTTTGGCACCTACGAAGGCACGATCATGGCCGTGCGCCAGAGCACTGATAACTATATCCCTGGCATCAAAACCTTTGGCGACCTGCCTGATGTAGCCTGCCTTATTGCCCCTAGGCCATTGCTCATCGAGCACGGAAGTCCTGATCGAGAATTTCCGACTGAAATAGCCAAGGCAGCTTTCGAGCAGGTTAACCATACCTACACTCGATCGGGAAATGGGGATAAGGTGAAGTTGGTTATTAGAGAAGGCGGGCACCGATTCTATGGCGATCAACTGCTCCCTTGGTTTAATCAGTTTTTCCAGAGCCGATAAGCACTGCATCCTCCTAAGATAAGATTCTAATAAGAAGTAGAACTAGAACTCCTAAATCCTTTAATCAGTTCTGGAATCCTTTAAGCATTTCTGCAATTTTTGCATAAGGAGGATTATGTTCTATATTATATTCTATATTATATATTCCCCATATTACCCATATTACCAATATTAAAAAAATCAATATTAAAAATATCAATTTTATCCTAATTTTTTTCATAACTATCTACTCCTCAAATTTTACCATATAACATGATATACATGCTGATCCTTATACATATATTCATATCTGCCAATATATAATATCTGCCAATATATAACATATGTGGATATTACAGTAAATATTATACTATAATTGTAATTTATATGTCAAATATAAATTTATATTTTTATAATATTATATTTTTGACTATATCGTCTATTTCTACATACAAGCTCAAATTAAAAAAGTGTCCGGTAGCGAGCTTTCCCATAAGAATGGTATCAAATAGGATCATTTGGTCTCAAGTGAACAATTTTAGCAGAACAATTTATAATCATGGTAGCCACCTGCAAGCTTTTATAATGATTCCCGTGTACGAGGCTTATCCGGCGCAAGTTTGGCAAAGCCATTTGTGCTCCATCTCATGATCCCTGTATATAGAGTTTATACACACTGATCTCATACTTTTTATGAGTCTATAAGTATCTATAACTATTTGATATTATTATAATCATGTCTTGCGCTCATATCCTCCCCGCTATTTCTTATCCCTCAACTTATGAACCTTGCCCTGCCATCTTCCCCTTTAGGGTCCTAATTTTGCTTTTTTCGACTATCAAGTTTCGTTGGCAGAGGCTTGCATACCCTTTTTGGAAAAAGGTCGCTTACCCCTCTTCTCCCATATTTTCTCCCATACTCACTTCAGGCACAGAAGTTGCTTGCTGCTTCATATGAGCTAGTGCCCAAAATGGTTTCACAGAAGGAAAAGGGTGCGAGCGAGCATTTAGCGAGCATTTTTATAGAGAGCTCGACTATTAGCTGCTTTTGTCTTCCGGGCAAGGGCCAAAATATCCAGTTCAGATTAAGGTAAAGGGGGTGAGTGTCGGCAGAAAAGAGGGAAAGAAATTGTGTCTATCTGTAGGTCTTTAGGTGTTTCTGTATTTTTCTCTAGGAGTATGGGTGTTTGTGCGTTCGAATTCTGAATCAGTGGGTTAGGACAATAGTGGGTTAGGAGAGAAGGAGGAATGTCCTGCTATGAGTATCCCTAAGATAAAAATTTTCCTGATGATTCCCTTATTCCTCGTTATTTTGGTATTTACTGGATTCCAGAGAACGGCTTATGCATACTATGGCCTGGGTGGATTATATGGCGGGCTTTATGGCCTGGGGCTTTATGGTGGTTTATATGGCGGCCTGTACGGAGGTCTGTACGGCCTCGGGTTGTATGGCGGCCTGTACGGCGGCCTCTATGGCGGCCTCTACGGTGGATTATATGGCGGGCTCTATGGCCTGGGGCTGTACAGTCCTTTTGGCTTACAGAATATGTACTATTCGATCGAGACAGGCGGTGGCCTAACCTATCAGGTGCCATTCCTGCAAATCGCTCCGCTGCTTGGCATAGCCGGGCTGTACAACTCTCTGTTCCCCAATTTGTTCAATCCCGCTGGTCCAGCAGGTGCTGAGCAAACCGGTACCTGGTCAGGAACCTGGACCTCGGGTCTGGTCAGTGGCCCCATAACTCTCAACCTGGTAGTAGATCCGCTCTTTGGGACCTTGAGCGGCTACGTCCAATTGCTGGGCAACCCATACCTTGGAGCCCTCGTTTCTGTTACCGGTACGCAATTGAACAGCCAGATCTTCCTCGATGGTTCGGGTATTGGCATCGGCAGTCAGACCATCAAGCTTGAGGTTATCGGAACTCTGACCTCAACTACGACCATGACCGGTACCTATACCATGATCAACAGCACCTCGGTTATCGATACGGGAAGCTTCAACGCTACCTTAGGTGCGCCTGTAGTTTAATTTTAGCCTAGAGGTAGGAAAAAACGGGGAGAAACAAACTCCCAGCTATCTTTTTGAGTATTGCATTGGGCTGGCCTATAATGAGTATGGGCCAGCCCAATGCAAGCTGTCGGTGGTCAAAAAAGAAATTTTTTGTCAAAACTACACTTTTGCAGAAATTTCTTTAGCGCCTTGACATCCTTAGAAAGTTACCTCTAATAGCAAATCCAGTAAAATCAAGGCCTTGGAGAAAAAGTGCAAAAGCATAG
>JAILZY010000160.1 GCA_023512255.1 bacterium
CTATTGTCTTTTACCTCAATACCCTTACCCTGCGGCTTATCTCCTCCTCCTAATTTAAACATGGGGAACATCTGATTCCTCATCTAGCCTATAGCTATAATTTTTTATTATCCTGAAGCTTTTACTTGGGGTTGTTTTTGATTTTTGATGAGGGATATTTCCCCTACAAGACTTATGTACCCTTTTGGCTAAGCCCGTACTTTTTCATTTTCCGCCAAAGGGTAGGGCGGCTAATATTAAGCTTCTGGACCACTAGACCAAGATTCCAGCCAAGCTCCTCTAAGGTATTCAACAGAATATCTTTTTCGATCTCATCCCTGGATAGGCCGCTTTTGACTCCGGTTTTGATAATCTCACTGGTCCTGTGTTCAATAATATTAGGGGGAAGATGTTTGGCCAAAATTGAGGTTTTGTTGCATTTGACAAAAGCATGCTCGATGACATGCTCTAATTCTCTAATATTTCCCGGCCAGGAATAGCGGGTGAGAATATTCATGGCCTCTGTGGACAGACCAGTGATCTTTTTGCCGATCTGCTGGTTAAATTTTTCAATAAAGTGGGCTACCAGCAAGGGAAGATCATCCATCCGCTCCCGCAGCGGCGGAAGTCTAATCTCGACCACATTCAGCCGATAGAATAGATCTTCCCGAAATCTTCCCTTGGCTACCTCCTCTTTCAGATCTTTATTAGTGGCGGCAATGATCCGGACATCCACTTTAATGGTTTTTTCGCCACCAACCTTCTCAAATTCCCGCTCCTGTAAAACCCTGAGCAGCTTAGTTTGAATGTTAAGGCTCATGTCCCCAACTTCATCCAGAAAGAGCGTGCCTCCATTGGCCAGCTCAAAGCGGCCGGTCTTGTCCTTGATAGCTCCGGTGAAAGCTCCTTTTACATGTCCAAACAGTTCACTCTCCAGAAGGTTTTCAGAAAGTACAGAGCAACTTATGCCAACAAAGGGTGCTTTAGCCAAAGGCCCCTGATAATGAATAGCTCTGGCTACCAGTTCCTTGCCAGTCCCGCTCTCGCCCTGGATTAGAACGGTGGCTTTACTCTGAGACACGGCTTCGATCAATTCGTAAATTTCCTGCATTTTTTGGTTTCGACCGATGATTTCTCCAAATCTGAAGCGCTTGGTCAGAGAGAGCATCCGTAGCCGCTCTGATTCCAATAGCTGCTCTTCAAGCTTTTTTCTCTCCGTAATATCCCGATAAACCCCCATAATCTGCATCTGCTCCCCCTCGCGATCAAAGACTGAGGATTCGTTAGCCTCAAGCAAAATCTTATCTCCAGCTTTTGTCCTGCATTCAAGGAGATGAGGCTTGAGCCTACTCTGTAAATCTGCCTGCCCCTTGATCTCCTTACGCCAAGGGTCATTGACCGGATTATCGGTCAAAAACTGCTGAAATTGGTGCTGGCAGAATTCCTCTACCCTATATCCCAGAAGGGTTTCAACCGATTCACTGACGAATAAAACCTTACCCTGAAAATCCTGGACCATAATCAGGTCTTTGGTATGGTTTACTAGGGTACGGTACTTTTTTTCCGAAGCTATCAGCCTCTCCTCCAGTTCTCTTTCCTTAGTAACATCTCTGATGATTTCCACTATGGATTTTGTTCGATTGCTGGTAATCAGAGGGGCGGCACTAATCTCGTACCAGCGGTTTTTGTTATTATCATGGCAGCGAAAAAGAGTTTGCTCTGAAGCAGAGTTTGGCTGATCCGACAGCCGACAGGAAGAGCAAGGACGGTCGCAGCCACACAATACCTGAAAACATTTCCTTCCAATCTGATTGCCAAAGCGGGAGATAGCAGCCTGGTTCATAAACCCAACCTGATAATCACTGCTTATGACCATTACCCCATCAGCCATACTATCAAAGAGGTTATGAAGGTTATCCCGCTCTTTTTTGATTTCCTCCTCAAGCTCCACCTGTTTTTTCAAAAATTCGGTTTCAGCCTCAAGAAGGCTTCTCTTCTTATTGGAACAATGCACAAGATAGCCAGCCAGGCCAAAGGTGCTGAAAATAGCCAGGGTAAGAAAAAACATATTCCAATGGTTATTTTTAATCAGAGCATAGAGGGAAAAGTACGGAGTAGTTATTCCAACCACCCAGTTTTTAGAGTTAACCCGAAGGGGAGTAAAGGCATAGAGTTCCTTTTCCTTGCCCCAAAAGGGGGAAATCCCCCAGCTCTCTACCCCATTTTTAATAGCCTGATAAAGAAGAGAATCTTGGATAGCAGCCATCTGAGTTTTTTTCCTAAATCGGGTTTTGCCTAAAATATCCCAGTAATTTTTCAAGATCAAATCCGGATTGTGGTGATAGATAATCAATCCATCCTGATCCATAATCCAGATATTCTCTTTTCCCTGAAACCCTCTTTTTCCAAGGCTAAGAGGTTGAAGAAAGAGTTCGGTCAGGGTATCCATGAGGATAAGGCATCGAATCACTCCCACCACATCCTTGTGATCCTCATGCTGATCGGTCCGGAAGATAGGTTTATTGATAGCCAAAGCCTGCTTACCTGAGACGAAACACTGACTGATGGTTGTCTTTTTGCTTCTATATGCCTCTTTCACACACTGGATATTTCCCATATCCTTTCCAATCTCTTGTTTATCAAATGGATAAATATATTGAACTCTTCCATCCGGGCCGAGCTTGGAGATTGAGCTTACCTTGCCGCTGAATATACGGTAGAAGTTCCGAAATGGCTCCTCGCAGCAGGCTGAGGCTGAAATTCCCTCCTGGCGCAAGGTGCTCAGAGTACTCAGATAGACGATCTCCTGATTCAACTGATTGATAATCTGCTGCATGCCAGCGGCTACTGTTCTGACCAGATAGAGCTGATCCTGATGGAAGGAGCGAATAATCGTCTCTGAAAAGTGGCGATTTATCCTAAAAAAAAGACTGATTATGATCAGCGCGAGGGTAAGAAAAACGCCGATAAAGACTAAATTAATTTTAGTCCAAGATAGAGTAGACTTCTTAGCCCAAGATAGAGTGGACTTCATTTTTTTATTCCTCAATGTCTTGTAGAGTGACATTTTTCAACTCAAGAAAGGCGAGAGGAAACCTGAATCATCGAGTTGGGAATCACAAGCAGAGAGCAATCGCATTGAAATCTATTAAAATCTATTAACTACACTTTTGCAGAAATTTCTTAGCGCCTTGACATCCTTAGAAAGTTACCTCTAATAGCAAATCCAGTAAA
>JAILZY010000055.1 GCA_023512255.1 bacterium
TATTGTCTTTTACCTCAATACCCTTCCCCTGCAGCTTATCTACTTCTCCTAATTTTAAATATGGGGAACATCTGATTCACTCCACGTGTAAGGGGGGATGATCGGAACCGATTTATATTTGCTATACCCTAAGTGGGAGAAAACCACCAAAAATCCCCTACTTTTAGGCGCCTTAGTGGAGAAAAAAATCTCGAGTAAAAAATTCCCCCAATGTAGGATTTTGATATATCGAACTAAAATTAATAATCTTTTCACTACCGGACACTTTTATCATCACTACCGCGAAAGTGGTAATCCATGTATGGTTGCAGCAACCCTCTGGATTTCCGCACACGCGAGAATGACATGGAAATGCCTGCACTCAAGAAGGCACATACAAAACCGGAAGATAAAATGTGTCCGGTAGTAAGATAATCTTATGTTAAAATTAATAATATAGTGCTTTAACTTTGGTTTTTCCAGGCATGATTTTTGATTATGGTGAAAATTTATAGTTTATTTCAATTTGGTGTGAGGCAAAAAAAGAAAAGCTTGAAAAACACAAAATCGGGGCGAGAGGATTTGAACCTCCGACACCCGGTTCCCAAAACCGGTGCGCTACCAGGCTGCGCTACGCCCCGATACAAATAGATGGGTGAAGGTAGTAAGGATTATAAAAAATTCTGTTCTTAAAAGTCAACAGGAATTCTGAAAAAATTTCCTCAACTTGGCCAAGGCACGAGCTCGATGGCTGATTTTGTTTTTGATTTCATCTCCAAGCTCAGCCAGAGTTTTCCCATATTCAGGAACAAAAAAGAGAGGATCATAACCAAATCCCCCCTCACCGCGGGGAGCACAAGTAATTCTACCCTCAAAGGTGCCTTCCCAGGAATAGACCTCCCCTTGCGGAAACATGAGCACTAGAGTACATCGATAGCGGGCTCCTCTTTGAGAAGCAGGCACACCGGAGAGAGCAGCCAGCAACTTTTGATTATTGGCCTCATCCGAGGCACCTTCTCCAGCGTAGCGTGCAGAATGAATGCCAGGCTCACCACCCAAAGCATCCACTTCTAGCCCTGAGTCCTCAGCCAAAACAGGCTGGCCAAAATGCTCGACGACGGCCTTAGCCTTCTTTACGGCATTCTCATAATAGCTTTGGCCATCTTCCTGATGAGCCACCCGCCAGTCAAGCTCTTTCAGGGAAAGAATCCGAACGGGAAAATCACTGAGGATGCTCCTTATTTCCTCAATCTTATGAGGATTGTGCGAGGCTACAATCAGGGTATCAAAAGTAATTTTGTGGATATTATTCGATAACTTTATAGACATCAGACTAAAATTTCAGGGCGAAAAGAAATTCCACCCAGCGCCTCCTTTTGCCGCTCAATCAGGGTATTGATCCCCTGCCGCGACAGATTGATCAGGGTTTCAAGCTGCTCTCGAGAAAAGGGGTTGCCCTCTGCTGTTCCCTGAAGCTCAACAAATTTCCCATCACTGGTCATAACAAAATTCATATCAACTTCAGCCCGCGAGTCCTCTTCATAGTCAAGATCAAGTAAAATCTCGCCATTGACGATCCCTGAGCTGACACCAGCGATATAATCCTTGATCAGCAGCTCACTTATCTTACCCTGGCTTTTCAGCAGACTCAAAGCATCAACCAGGGCCACAAAACCACCCGTAATGGAAGCCGTTCTCGTTCCTCCATCCGCCTGAATCACATCGCAATCAATCCAAATGGTTCTCTCTCCCAACCGAGAAAGATCGACCACGGACCGAAGAGATCTTCCAATAAGCCGCTGAATCTCATGAGTCCGCCCTCCAATCCGTCCCCGGGAGGATTCCCGGACGATCCGGGTTTCTGAGGAGCGGGGCAACATGGAATACTCCGAGGTAATCCATCCCCTACCGGTGTCCTTCAAAAAAGGGGGCACCTTCTCCTCAATGCTGGCCGTGCAAATAACTTTTGTGTCTCCAATTTCAATTAACACGGATCCTTCAGCATACTTAATATAATTCCTGGTAATGGTAACCTTGCGCAACTCATCGTTGGCACGTCCGCCAACTCTCATGCTTGCTCTCTCCTTCCTCACTGATATAGTCATAACTGCATATGTCAACATGCTCGACCGAAAAAATCGTCCGCTGCAAAAATAGCTTTCCTAATTTTTGAAACTGCTCAGGCATATCGGTAACAAAAAAGCGATGCGATCCCCCATCATGTTGTTGATTGGTCAATCCTTCAGTCCTGAGAATAGCCTGAAGCTCAAGAGCTATCGACGTGGCTGAATCAACAAGGGTTACCGCCGGACCCATAATCTCGGAAATGACCTTCTTTAACAGGGGATAATGAGTGCAGCCAAGGATCAGGGTATCAATCCCCTTCTGTTTCAACGGCCCAAGATACATCTCGGCTGCCTGATAGGTAAGAGGATGATCAATCAAGGCCTCTTCCACCAGGGGAACAAATAAAGGACAGGGCTGACTGAAAACCTCTATCTTAGGATTAATCGCATGAATGGCCTCCTCATAAGCCTGACTGGATATAGTCCCAGCTGTGCCGATAACCCCAACTCGTCCCGTTCTGGTACGCTCCAGGGCCACCCGAACGCCGGGCTCAATAACCCCAAGGCAGGGAAGCGGAAAATGCTCCCGAAGCCTCTTTAGGGCAAAAGCAGAGGCTGTATTGCAGGCTACAACAATAACCTTTACTCCCTGAGTCAGAAGAAAGCGAGTATTTTGGAAGGCATACCTGGTAACAGTATCGCGGGATTTCACCCCGTACGGCACCCGAGCCGTATCTCCTAGATAAACAATATCTTCATGAGGTAAGGTACGGATAATTTCCCCGACTACGGTCAGTCCACCTACCCCAGAATCAAAAATGCCGATGGGTTTAACAGGTGAAAAATGCTGATTGTCTACCTTTGAGCAAGTTTGCAAAATATTCCCCTCATTTACGGTTTTATATTCATCACGGCTGCACTTTTTCTATTTCAGACTAAATGGTTCTTTAGCTGAATGCGTAACACAAAGTGCGCAGCGGATCAATTGCGCTATCAATTGTAGCACGCGAACCTTATGCCTGCTCAGCTTATGCACTTTATTAGCGAAAAGACCACTAAATTGTTCTTTCTCTGAGTGCGAGAGCAGATCCGATTACCCAATCAATTTTAGAAGAAGCGGACACACAAGTTGGATCGCCCAAATTGCGCACTTTGTTAGCAAAAGGACCGCTACGGCTGCTGAGAAAGCAGGGATTCATTGAATGAGAATGCCCGGCGCAGATCAAGATGTCCTCGCAGGGTTTCCACTTCAAGACCATTGATCAATAGCTTGACCTGACGAACTTGAGGAAAATTTTTGATTACCGTATTAACCACTGAGTAGATCGTAATCAGCTCTCCCCAACTTCCACCAGGATGATTTTTAATCATTTCATTAGAAAAGTCCGCATATCCAATCCCATTTTTATCCAAATAGAAACCACGAAGCTTTGTTCCGACAGGGATAGTCGAAACAAGGTCAGCCTGAGTTGGTCCCTTGATCAGCTCAGCCAAAGCACGGCGGATCTGCTGCTGTAGGCTAGACTTTTCTCCTTTCACTTCTCTTGTTTCCACCCCCAGGGAAAATCCCATCTTGCTAGCAAAAAAAAGCTGGACAGAAAAAAACTCCTCTCTTTGCTTGTTCTCCTCCAAGATCTTGGATAAGAGAAGATTTCTACTCACCAGCTTTCTCGGGTTCTTGAGCTCTGTCCATACCCATAGCCCGCTGCCGACTATAATAAGAGCTAGCATAATTATTAGAAACTGCTTCATAGGAGCTCGATGTTCTTTTGATCCCGATCTTCTCTGAATCATTGTTCCTGCTCTTGGCGAGTCCCTTGACCGTAAAGATTCTCCCTCACCCTATCTATCTCTGCTGGGGGCGAAAATTCAGATGAGGGCGAAAATTGACTTTGCTCCTGGTCCTTATTGAGAAAGCTGACAATACCCTGCAAGAGAATCTTAGCAAGCTGCCACTGATAGTCTTCACTTTCCAGTTTATTGATATTTTCCTCAGATGGGGCAAAACCAGCTTCTACCTCCACCGCGGCCATTGAGGCTCCTTTCAAAAAGTAGATTGGCGCTTTCAAGAAGTTGACCGCAGCAAAAGCACCACTTGCCCGAACAGCCTGCTCTATATAGCGGCCAAACTCACGGCTTTCGGCAAGGTGTTTGCTTTGCATCAGTGACCAGCTCTCGTTAATCATCGAGAGGTATTCAAGCTCCTCCGACGAATAATCAGCAATGAAAATTTGCATACTATCCAGCGCGGGGTAAAGATAGCTACCAAAGTGAATGCTTAAAAACAAATCTGCCCTGTGGTGATTAGCTATCGCCGCTCGCCTATCAAGTGGAAGATCCTGATCCTCCACCCTAGTCAGCACAACCTTTATATTCAGCTCAGGATCAGAGTCGATAAGCTCTTGCAGCTTACGGGCAAGGCTTAAAGTTAAGGTTTTCTCAGCCAGAGTCGCTCCAAACAAAACTCCGCTATCCTTGCCCCCATGCCCAGGATCAATGACCAAACAAAAAGAAGCCTGCTGCTGATCCGTATCCTGAGCAGCTTGCGCTGCGGCTAAATCCTGACTGAAGCTTCGCCTCGACAAAGAGGCGGCCTCAATAAGGGCAGGAATTGCCAGGATGCAAATTATCAAAAAATTAAGATGTTTTTTCCGGAAAATCATAATTGTCTTCTATCTGTCTGTAAGATCTTACTTCGAGGAGGGAAAGCCCGGCTGCTACATTGCCCAAATAAAAAATGGCGGAGAGGGAGGGATTCGAACCCTCGAAGTGAGTTTCCCCACTCACTCGCTTAGCAGGCGAGCGCCTTAAGCCTTACTCGGCCACCTCTCCAGGGTTATATTCGGGAAAGCGGAGGGAGTAGGATTCGAACCCACGGACCTTTCGGTCAACGGTTTTCAAGACCGCCGCCTTAAACCACTCGGCCATCCCTCCAAAAAAGAGTTAGTTTTCTTTGGTTATTTTCTCTATGCCTCCTAGATATGGCTGAAGCTCTCGGGGAATTTCAACTGATCCATCCTCTTGCTGATAATTTTCCAAAATGGCTACTACGGTTCGACCAATAGCCAGGCCTGAACCATTTAGGGTATGGACAAATTGCGTTTTCCCCTTTGCCTGATCGCGGTAGCGAATCTTAGCTCGCCTGGCCTGGAAATCCTCAAAATTGCTACAGGAGGAAATTTCCCGATAGGTATTCTGGCTCGGCAACCAAACTTCAAGATCATAGGTTTTGGCTGCTGAAAATCCCAGATCACCAGTACATAAGGTAACCACCCGATAGGGAAGATTTAACCTCTTTAGCACCTCTTCAGCATGCTGAACCAAAATTTCCAGATTCTCATAGGAGTTGTCAGGATGAGAGAACCAGACTAGCTCTACTTTATTAAACTGATGCTGCCTAATCAGACCCCGCGTATCTTTGCCATATGAGCCAGCCTCCCGGCGAAAACAGGGCGTATAAGCTACATATTTTATCGGCAGCAGGCTCTCTTCGAGAATTTCATCCCGGTGAATATTAGTTACCGGAACCTCTGCCGTCGGAATCAGATAGTAATTATCCTGTGAAGTCTTAAATAATTCCTCCTCAAATTTCGGCAGCTGCCCCGTAGCGAACATGCTATCATAATTGACCATAAACGGGGGTAAAACCTCCGTGTATCCATGATGCCGGCTATGCAGATCCAGCATAAAATTAATCAGAGCGCGCTCAAGGAGTGCTCCCTTCCCACGATAGAGGGAAAATCTTGATCCAGCGATCTTTGCCGACCTAGGAAAATCAAGAATGCCAAGCTCCTCGCCGATATCCCAATGAGGCTTTGGAGGAAAGTCAAATTTTCTAATTTCTCCCCAACTGCGAACTACAGTATTTTCCTTCTCATCCTTGCCCACCGGCACTGACTCGTGAGGAATATTTGGTATTAGGGGAAGAATAGAGTCAAGTTTTTCTTGAATTTCTTTAAGCTTATCATCATATTCTTTAATTTTGGCTGAAACATCACGCATTTTGAGGATCTGCTCGCCTGCATCCTGCCCCTCTTTTCGCATCTGGCCGATTTTTTCCGAAACCTGGTTGCGCAAATTTTTTAGCCGATCAACCTCCTGTAGAATTTCTCTCCTCTGCTGGTCATACTGAACAAATTGCTCAATAAACTGATCAAGAGATGCCCCTTGCCCTCTTTGCTCCAGCTTGGTCTTGACAAACTCTAAATTTTCCCGCAAAAACTTAATATCTAGCAATGAGTTACCCCATATTTAATTTAAGCTTATAAAACCATACAAGATTAACATCCTCCAGGATGCTTGTCAAGATGATATCCAGGGAAATCGCATAAAAATTTATAAATATACAAAGATATCGAATAGTTGTCTGGACTATCCATAATTAGCCTAACTTTATAACATGTTTTATAACATGTTAATATTATTGATTATTGGCTAACCAATTATTATGCAATCGCCCTGATGACCTGATTACCTGATGAGCTGATTATATGATAAGTGCCCGACCCATAAAGGTTTATAACTTGACATAATGAAATAGCGATAGGCAATTGAAATAATTATCCTGGCCAGAATGTTATAACTCATTATGGTTGGTCGCTTATCAGCCCTGCCAAAATTTTACTCTCTTTCACTGTTTTCGGTGAATGAATCAATCGATACCACCTTATCATCTTCATCCAGCTCAATCAGTTTCAACCCTTGGGTATTTCGGCCCATATCTCTGCTTAGATCATTGACCCTGATCCAGATGACCTTACCCCTCATAGTGATCATCATCAGCGTCTGTTGTGGTAAAACCTCTCTAAGGCCGACTACAAAACCATTTTTGGGAGTAAGCTTGATATTCTTTAATCCCTTTCCTCCCCGATTCTGCAAGACATATTCATCAGCCCTAGTTCTCTTTCCAAACCCTCTTTCTGTAACCGTCAAGATACTGGAATCGCTATTACTTAGGATAAGTGCAGCTACTACCTCATCGCCTTTTTCTAGGGTTATTCCCTTCACTCCCTGAGATAAGCGTCCACTGACCCTAATTTGTTTCTCGTTAAACCGAATAGCTTTTCCTCCCTTAGTGCCAAGAAGAACATCCTGGCTTCCATTGGTCATCCTTACGGCTACCAGTTTATCATCTTCTCCTATAATTAAACCACGAATACCTCGATTGGCAAACCGCTCGATATTTTTAAATTCTTCGGCACAGGTCTTTTTAACCAACCCTTTTTTGGTGGCCATAAGGAGGTATTGTCCCTCCTGCAATTCCTTGAAGGTAAAAGAAGCAGCGATTTTTTCATCAGATGACAAAGGCAAAAGATTCACGATCGCCGTTCCTTTGGCGCTTCGACCACTCTCTGGTATTTCAAAGATTTTAAGACAAAATACTCTTCCCCTATCAGTAAAGAAAAAGATAGAGTTATGAGTAGTAGTAACAAACAGGTGAACTATAAAATCCTCATCCGAAGTCAAAACCCCACGCACTCCAGATCCTGCTCTTTTTTGGATTTTGTACTGACTAAGAGAGGTTCTCTTAATGTACCCCCTGTGGGTGATGGTAACTACCATCTCTTGCTCAGTCAGCATATCCTCATAGCTGATCTCATCCTCATGATCGATAATCTGGGTCAGTCGATCATCTTTGTAAAGGTTCTGTAAATTCAATAGCTCATCTTTGATGATCTCCATAACTAGCTGATCTTCTGATAAGACTCTCCGAAGATAACCTATCTTCTCAGAAAGACTTTTGATATCCTTCTCAAGCTCCTCTCTCTCCATGCCGGTAAGTTTCTGCAATCTCATCTCAAGAATTGACTTGGCCTGAAGAGAGCTCAAAGAAAATTCTCTCATCAGAGTTTCTCTAGCCTGATCAACAGTATTTGAACCTCTGATGATCTCAATAACCCGATCAATGTGATCGAGAGCCTTTTTTAATCCCTCCAGAATATGGAGCTTTTCCTCTGCCTGACGAAGCTCAAATGAGGTCCGCCGGATAATAATTTCTTTTCTATACAGGATGAATATTTGTAGTATCTCTTTTAAATTCAAAATTTTTGGCTGATTATTAACCAGCGCCAGCATGATTATTCCAAAACTCACCTCAAGAGGAGTATGTTTATAGAGGAAGTTGAGTGTAGCCTGAGCTATCTCGTTTTTTTTCAGCTCAATAACAATTCTCATCCCTTCCCGGTCAGATTCATCCCGCAGATCCGATATACCCTCGATCTTTTTTTCATTAATTAATTCCGCTATCTTTTCCAGCAATTTTGCTTTATTTACCTGATAGGGAATCTGATAAATAATAATCCTATCCCGCTCAGTTTTAGCATCTCGCTCAATTTCTGCTTTGGCCCGCAGTTTAATAATACCCTTGCCAGTGGTATAAGCCTCAAGTATCCCCTTTTTCCCATGAATTACTCCTCCGGTGGGAAAATCAGGTCCCTGAATAAATTGCATTAGTTCTTCAACCGAAGAGTCAGGATTATCAATCAAAAAAATTAACCCATTGATCACTTCATCCAGATTATGGGGCGGAATATTGGTGGCCATTCCGACAGCAATTCCTGATGAGCCATTAATCAGAAGATTTGGAACCGGTGTAGGCAAGACCGTTGGCTCATCAAGAGATTCATCGAAATTTTTAACAAAATCAACAGTCTCTTTATCAATATCTTTCAGAAATTCCTGAGTGATCCGCTCAAGTTTTACTTCCGTGTATCTCATGGCCGCCGGAGAATCACCATCGATTGAACCAAAATTACCCTGCCCATTAATCAAAGGATACCTGAGAGAAAAATTCTGGACCATCCGGCAGATAGCATCATAAACTGAGGCTTCTCCATGAGGATGATATTTTCCCAAAACCTCTCCGACCACACGAGCTGATTTGCGAAATGGTTTATTCCAGAAAAGCCCAAGCTCGTGCATGGCAAACAATATCCGGCGATGAACAGGTTTTAATCCATCTCTGATATCAGGAAGAGCTCTGCCAATGATGACACTCATGGCATAGTCAAGATAAGAATTTTTCATCTCATCTTCGATATCAACAATAATTTGTTCTTCCTGCAAGCTCATCTTACCTCTTACCCTTCTCTTTCTGAAAACAAAATTGCTCTTATTTATTAGCTACCATTGAAAGACATAACCCTAATAAGAGCTAAGCCCCTTCGAGGGTTTATGGTTGTTTTGATATAGGGTTTATGGTGTCTGATATATAAGAGCGAACAAAACAAAAACTCTATTTTAAATATCAATATTTTTTGCATTCAAGGCATTTTCTTCTATGAATTTTCTCCTTGACTCCACCTGATCACCCATGAGAATACTGAAAATCTCATCCGCTTCCACCATATCATCCACTCTTACTTTTAGCAAGGTTCTCGATGCGGGATTCATAGTTGTTTCCCAAAGCTGCTCAGGATTCATCTCACCCAATCCCTTATAGCGCTGAATGGAAATTCCCTTCTTGATCAAGGTAAGAATAGTATCAATCAATTCACGAAAATTTAAGACCCTGTGCTCTTCTGAGTCTTTCTTTACGATGTAGGGTGGAAAACCCAAGTTAATCTGGTGAAACTGATAGCTCAACTCCCGCATTTCTGGAGAAAAAATAAATTCTGAGTCAGCTGAATATTCCCTACTTGTACCCATCTTTTTCGACTTTATGACAAAGTTTATCTTATAGCATCCATGCTCTTCATCAAATTCAATTGTATGCTCTAGACTCGTTTCAATGGGAAATAAAGAGTAAAATAGGCTGGTCATCCGGTTTAATTTATCATTCAAAATAGCTGCATCCTTAAGTGATTCTCTGTCAAAATCCTTATCAAGTACCAAAAAGCGGAGCACCTCTTCAGGAATATTCTTATTTTTCAGCTTCAAAATTAAGTTCTCATACCGATTTATTCGATCAATCAAAACTTCTAGCCGCTCATGTTCAAAAATAGCCTCTCCAGCTATAACCTGAATGTTTTTTCCACTTTTTTCAAAGAGAACCTTTTGTAAAGCTTTTTCGTCTTTGACATAAAATTCTTCTTTCCCCATCTTTACCTTAAAGAGAGGCGGCTGAGCTATATATAAATATCCCTTCTCAACAATCTGAGGCATCTGACGATAGAAAAAGGTCAACAATAGCGTTCTAATATGGGCTCCATCGACATCAGCATCAGTCATGATAATGATCTTGTGATAGCGGCTCTTGGAAATATCGAAATGATCATCTCCAATACCCATGCCAAGAGCAGTAATCAGAATCTTTATTTCCTCATTGCTCAGCATCTTATCAAAGCGCGCCTTTTCGACATTCAAAATTTTTCCCTTCAAGGGAAGAACAGCCTGAAATTGCCGATTTCTCCCCTGCTTGGCCGACCCACCGGCTGAGTCTCCCTCAACCAGATAAAGCTCACAAAGAGCAGGGTCTTTCTCTGAACAATCAGCTAATTTTCCCGGTAGGGAAAGAGAGTTTAAAGCGTTTTTTCTCCTAACCAGATCACGGGCCTTTCGGGCAGCATCTCGAGCCCGGGCCGCACTGAGCATTTTTTCAATAATTTTTCTTGCACAATCAGGATTTTCTTCAAGGAACTGGGTCAATTTTTCTGACACCACCGACTCTACAATTCCACGCACTTCACTGTTACCCAGTTTGGTTTTTGTCTGACCCTCAAACTGAGGATTCTGAAGCTTAACACTAATTACCGCGGTTAATCCCTCTCGGCAATCCTCTCCGCTTATGGTAAATTTAAGGTTTTTAAAGTAGTTATTCTTTTCCCCATACTGATTGAGGACCCGGGTCAGAGCGCTTTTAAAGCCTATAAGATGGGTTCCCCCCTCGGAGGTATTAATATTATTGGCATAGCTAAAAATCTGTTCATTAAATCCATCATTATATTGGATAGCAACTTCTACAATGACATTATCTTTTTCACGAATAAAATAAATCGGATCAGGATGAAGGGGATTTTTGTTTTTATTAAGATGATTGACAAATGAAACAATCCCTCCTTCATACAGGAAGGTATTCTTTTTGCCAGATCGCTCATCTTCTAAATTAATAGTAAGCCCTTTATTTAAAAATGATAACTCTCTTAGCCGATTAGCCAGAATATCATAGCTGAACTCCGTAACCTCAAAAATAGTATCGTCAGGGAGAAAACTGATCCTAGTGCCGGTTTTTTTAGTTTGTCCGACCACCTCAAGCGGAGTAATAGGTTTTCCCCTCTCATAGCGCTGCTGATAGACCTTACCATCACGACGAATTTCCACCTCCAGCCATTTCGATAAGGCATTGACCACCGATACCCCTACTCCGTGGAGTCCGCCAGAAACTTTATAAATTCTATTGTCAAATTTACCCCCAGCATGCAATCTGGTCAGCACTAACTCAGCGGCTGAAATTCCCTCTTCTTTATGAATGTCAGTTGGTATTCCACGGCCATTATCATTAACCGTAATACTGTTATCAATATGAATAAAGACGTCGATCGTATTACAGTAGCCAGCCAGTGCCTCATCTACGCTGTTGTCAGTTACTTCAAATACCAAATGATGAAGACCTAGAGTTGAGGTGTTACCGATATACATCGAAGGCCGTTTTCTGACAGCCTCTAATCCTTCGAGAACTTGGATACTGTTAGCGGTATAGTCACTAGTGGTTGATATGATATTAGAATCTTTACTATTATCTATCATTTGCATTTTATAAAAAGATAAATAATACTCTTTGTTAGAAGTAGTAGATGTTGTGAATAGTTTAAAAACTGCTCTTATCGTGTTGATCACACAAGAAAAAATTTTCTTTTTTTCTTGTGCATTTTTTTCTGTTGGATTTGTGAGTTAACTCTTTTCTCAAGAAGAGATTTTCTGTTATTCAAAGTTTATCCCCAGCTTTTCCAGCTCATTATCCACCAACTAATCTATTTTTTGATCAGATTTATCAGATGATTGATTTTATACCGAAAATCATTATCTTCTTCCATCATTTTTTCTATCTTTTCACAAGCATGCATAACCGTGGTATGATCTTTTCCCCCAAAGCATTCGGCAATTTTAGGGAGAGACTGATTGGTAATTTTTCGAGCAAGATACATGGCAATCTGACGGGGAAAAGAGACAGCGCGGCTGCGATTTTTCGATTTTAGATCAGAGAGTTTAATTGAAAAATTTTTACAGACAATTTTTTGAATAGATTCGATGCTGATAAACTTGTCATCATTGGCAAACAGATCGCTTAAGGCATCCTTGGCCATAGCCAGAGTAATTTCTTCTGAATTCAAGGAGGAGTAAGCCCCAAGCTTGATCAGACAGCCTTCAAGCTCGCGAATATTCGACTTAATCTTACTAGCAATCAGAAAGGCTACCTCATCTGGCAGATTTATATTTTCCGCCTCAGCCTTTTTCATAAGAATGGCAATTTTGGTTTCCAGATCAGGCGGCTGAATGTCAGAAATAAGACCCCATTCAAACCTTGAGCGAAGGCGCTCCTCAATAGTGGAAATCTCTTTTGGAGGACTATCGCTTGAGATAATAATCTGCTTGTGCGCTTCAAAAAGTGAGTTGAACGTATGGAAAAATTCCTCTTCGGTTCGCTCTTTTCCAGCTATGAATTGAATATCATCAATCAGGAGAACATCAATATTTCGATATTTATTACGAAAATTGTTCATATTGTCGTATCTGATGGCATTGATTAATTCATTGGTAAATTTTTCGGCTTGCGTATAAACTAGCTTGAAATTTTTATACTTATTGGCTATATAGTGACCTATGGCATGGAGCAGATGGGTCTTGCCAAGACCAGCTCCCCCATAGATAAACAGAGGATTATAGGTCAAAGAAGGATGCTCAGCCACGGCTAGAGCAGCAGCATGAGCAAATTGATTACTTGCGCCCACAACAAAGGTATCGAAAGTATATTTTGGATTAAGAGCTGGAGGAGGAACTACAGGAATGCTGGGAGTAGGAAAGCTGAGCGCTCTGGTATCTGAAATGAGTGGAAAGGAATTATCCTTGCTTTCATCTTCAACCACCAGATCAAGGTTTATTTCAACCGGAGAAATCTGATTCAACGATTGGGTGATAAGATCCATGTAATGCTCGTTAAGCCAGGTTTTGTAAAATTTATTAGGAACCTTGATTCTCAGAAGATTTCCCTCAAACGAGATATACTCTGTTGGTGCAAACCAGGTTTTAAAGCTTTGATGATTGATTTTCTCTTTGATGAGTTCAAGAGATTTTTCCCAAATATTACTCATCTTATCCACAATTTTATCCACAAGTGTGAATAACTCGTGCAGCCGCGAGTAACCACTTACTTAAAGGTTGGAAATATAAGGAAAAAAGAGGATTTTTGATCACTTACTAATACCTTTACTTTACAGCTATAACTATATCAGAAATGAAATTGCTTTTCAATGTTTTTTTCTTTCAAGAGAACTTGACAATATAGAGAATTAAGGTTTATAATCTTCTAATCTGTGAAATAATCTTTACGAATTTAAACACTTAGTGAAGAAGAAGGAGAAAAGAGCCTTTTATGAAAAGAACATACCAGCCCAAGAGAAAGAAAAGATTAAGAAAACACGGATTTTTAAAAAGAATGAGTACTAGATCAGGACGAAAGATTATCAACAGCCGAAGACGAAAAGGACGAAAGAGATTAACGGTTAGTGGATGAGCAGCGGAAGAAGAGATTTTCCTTCAAAAAGGAAAACAGGCTCAGGGAGAGAAAAAATTTTGAGCATCTTTTTTCCACAGGCAGGAAGGTTGAAAATCAATATTTTCAAATTATTTATGCCGAAAATAAACAGGGGATAGCTAGAGTGGCTGTTATTTTAAGGAAAAAATTTGGCCAGGCAGTGGTACGAAATACAGTAAGAAGAAGAATCAAAGAGATATTTCGACTGAATAGTGATAAATTTTTTCCAGGCCTGGATTATGCTATTTTTCCAAAAGATAGAGCCAAGTACATCTCTTTCCATGAACTAAAAGACAATCTCCTGCCTTTAGTGGAAAAATGCAGCCTTAATAAATGAACTTTTTTTCGGGCAAGGAAAGAGCGGACAATAAAATTGAAAAAAAATCTTTTTACCAATCTTACCCTTTTTTTTTACGGACTTATCAGTATTTAATTTCTCCCTTTTTTCCTCCTTCGTGTCGTTTTTACCCCTCATGTTCCGAGTATGCAGTGGAATCTATCCAAAAATTTGGCTTGTGGATTGGTCTTGTCAAATCCATGAGAAGAGTCTTAAGATGTCATCCCTGGCATAGTGGAGGGTATGATCCTGTTATTAAAAAATGAATCTGATTTCAAGGAAATAAACACAAATAGAAAATAAGTTAAGGATATTAATTCATGGAAGAGAGAACCATTTTGGCGGTTATTTTATCTTTAATTGTTATCTTGATTTATTATCGCTTTTTTGCCCCACAGCCACCACCTCCTGTGGTTGAGCAGCCTAAGGTTAAGGAGGATAGCCTAAGGCAAAGGCTGCCATCTGCCACTGCCCCCTCTTCTGGTAGCAATGATACTTTTGTCGACCAGGAGATAGCCAAACTTCTCGAAGAGCAAAAAAACGAAAAACCAAGAGATATTGTAGTTGAGACAGAAAAATATCGGGCAGTGATTAATACCGATGGAGCTATAATTACGAGCTGGAAGCTGAAAGACTATTATTTAACCGAAGACTATGAAAATAGCCCTCTGAACATGAATTTTTGGAAAAAGGTTGCCCATTCATATAAAAGGTATTTTACCACCTTATTTAAGCCTTCCGGGGAAAAAAGAGAGAGGGATAATATAGACTTATTTCAATTCTCACCAGCCGATGGAGGCTATGGTCTAAAACTTATGGCTGGATCAGGATGTCCAGTAGAAGAAGCAGAAAAACCGAATCTTTACTCTGGTGTCTTTAGAACCGAGGCTCAAAATATCACCTTAAACTCATCCCATCCGAGGGAGACGATCCGACTAACTCGGGTTATGGCCAATGGTTTTCAGGTGGATAAGATTTTTACTTTTCATCATGACAGCTTCCAGATCGAGGTTGAAGTTTTGGCCACGAATTTAAAAGAGAGCAGCAATACCTTTGACTATAGCCTACTTCTGGGACCAGGCCTTGGGAATGCCTTCCAAAAAGGACCCCATAAATACGAAGGGCCAGTTAGCTGGCTAGATGGGAAAAAAATTAAAGACAAGCCGGGTAAAAATGTAGTCGATGTTCAGCACCAGGGGCATATTTCATGGACAGCCATGACCAGCAATTATTTTATGGCGGCCATCATTCCCCAGAGAGAGGAATCAGAGATTTCGATCTGCCGGCCAAAGATTGCTACCAAAGGAAATATCAACCAGTCAACCATTATTGGCTTGCACTATCCAGCTAGACAAGTGGCAGCCAAGGCCAGGGAAAAAGATATTTATAAGCTTTATTTTGGACCGAAAGATTATAAGATTTTAAAAAGCCTGGGCTTTAATCTTGAGCAGGCTGTTGATTACGGGTTTTTCAGCCCCTTAGCTAAGCCTCTTATCTGGTTGCTAAACTGGTTTTATCGGCTGATACCCAATTACGGAGTAGCTATTATCCTGCTTACCCTGCTGATAAAAATAATCTTTTGGCCTCTGACCAATAAGAGTTTTCGGTCGATGAAGGAGATGCAGGAGCTACAGCCTAAGTTGACCGAACTGAAAGAAAAATATAAAAATGACCCCAAAAAGCTCAACGAAGAGCTTATGAACATGTATAAGGCAAAGGGGATCAATCCTATGGGCGGCTGCCTGCCACTGCTGCTTCAAATACCAGTGTTTTTTGCCTTATATGAGGGATTGTTGGTTTCAATTGAGCTGCGAGGAGCGCCTTTTATCCTATGGATTAAAGATCTTTCAACTATGGATCCTTTGCTGATTACTCCTATTTTAATGGGCCTGACTATGTATATCCAGCAAAAGATGACCCCAATGAGCGGTGAAGCTACCCAGGTCAAAATGATGACTATGATGCCGCTGATCTTCACTATATTTTTCCTCGGCTTTCCCTCGGGATTAGTCATCTACTGGCTGCTGAATAATCTGTTTACGATTGGGCAGCATTATTTGATTTTGAAAAAGATGGAGGGCAGTGCCTGATGGGGCAGGTTTTTAGTTAGGGAAGGTGTGAGTTGTGATTTTTTAAAGTATTTTTTGAAGGATTTTTATGGATGACACTATTGCGGCCATTGCCACCTCTGTTGGTCAAAGTGCTATTGGAATTATTAAGATAAGCGGCCCTTCAGCCTTGAGTATCGCTCAAAAATTATTCCGCAGCCGAAAAAATAAAAATATCCTTTCTGTCCCTTCTCATACTCTTCATTATGGGTTTATAGTTAATCCGAAAAATGGCCAAAAAATCGATGAGGTTCTCCTAGCAGTAATGCGCGGTCCTCATACCTATACTCGGGAAGATGTGGTTGAAATTAACTGTCATGGCGGAAGGATACCTCTTTATAAAACCCTAGACTTAGTTTTAGAGGCAGGAGCTAGGCTGGCTGAGCCTGGCGAATTTACCAAAAGGGCGTTTTTAAATGGCCGAGTTGATCTCACCCAGGCCGAGGCGGTTATCGATCTTATCACTGCCCAGAGCGAACAAGCTCTTCATCTTCTGGTCAATACGGTAGAGGGAAACACCTTCAAGCCAATTTATGCTCTGCAGAAGGAAGTGGAAGACTGGCAAGCGAGGATCGAGGCAGAATTAAATTTCCCGCAAGATCTCTCCTGGAGTTTTCAGCCTCAGGAACTACTCGCTCATCTCGATCAGTGGACCAAGCTAGTCGATACTTATCTTAACAGTTATGAGTCATCGAAATTCCTGATCGAAGGAATGAAGCTGGTTATTGCCGGCAAGGCCAATGTCGGAAAATCATCTTTGATGAATCAAATTCTTCAGAAGGAGCGCTCGATAATTACCAGCATTCCGGGTACGACTACCGATGTAATTGAAGATTCTCTATATCTCAAGGGTATTTTAGTCCGAATCATGGACACGGCGGGATTTGGCAAAGTTAAGAATGAGATTGAAAGGGAGGGTATACGTCGTTCTCAGCAGATTATTTCCCAGGCTGACCTTATTCTGCTGGTTTTCGATGGTTCCCAGCCGCTTGATGAGCATGACCTGCTGGTCATGGACTTAGTCAGGGGGCAGCAGAAAAAAGTTTTGCTCCTGGTCAATAAGTCAGATTTAGATATCAGAATCAAGACTGAGAGCCTGATAGAGTTTTTTGGCTCCTCGACCCCGCTGATTTCAGTCTCTGCTCTGACTGGAGAGGGGATTTGTGATATTACCAGGATAATTGCCGACCGCTATCTTGATGATCAGCCAGCAAACTTGGGTCTGGCTATTAATCTACGACAAAAGGGTATCTTAGCTGAAATTAGACAGTCGCTCACCGCCTTGGGAGAGTTGATTCGGGATGGCCAGCCTGATGATCAGGTGGCGGAAGAATTTCGACTTCTGTCTCGGCTCATCAGGCAATTGAGAGGAGATCTGTGGTCAGAAGACCTAA
The DNA here is from genome assembly GCA_023512255.1 of bacterium. Taxonomy (GTDB): domain Bacteria; phylum SZUA-182; class SZUA-182; order DTGQ01; family DTGQ01; genus DTGQ01. Next base: position 17,574 of record JAILZY010000055.1, read on the forward strand.
TAGATCAAATCTTTGAAAAATTTTGTATTGGAAAATAACTATTATCATTGAAGACAAGCTGTGGTAAACTTAGGGTTATATTTTTCAAGTTTTCACGTGAAAACTTGATTAAAGATTGATGTAAGGGTAAGATCATGGGAAAGGTAATTGCAGTAGCCAACCAGAAAGGGGGAGTAGGTAAAACAACGACCGCGGTAAATTTATCCGCCTGCCTGGCCGTGGCTGAGAAGAAAACGCTGCTGATTGATATAGATCCCCAGGCCAATACCTGTAGTGGAGTAGGTTATGAAGACAGGGGGAATAGTGAGCGGAGTATTTACCAGGCCATGATTAAAAAGCAAAAAATAGAAGATCTGCTCTGGCCGACAAAAATCAAAGGATTAGATCTGGTTCCATCCAATATTCAGCTGATCGGAGCAGAAATAGAGCTGACCACAGTTTATTCACGCGAATATCGCCTGAAGCAGGCTATAGAAGAAATCCGATCCAGATATGATTTTATCATTATCGACTGCCCGCCTTCCTTAGGACTTTTGACGGTCAATGCTCTGTCGGCTGCCGATTCAGTGATCATTCCTCTTCAGTGCGAGTATTATGCCCTTGAGGGAATAAGTCAGCTTATGAATACCATTAGGCTGATCAAGCGGGACTTAAATACCGCTTTGCAGATAGAGGGAGTTTTACTGACCATGTTTGATCAGAGAACCAATATCTGTCATCAGGTAGCTAAAGAGGTTAAGGATTATTTTTCCGACAAGGTGTTTAAATCGATTATTCCGCGAAATGTAGCCTTGAGCGAAGCACCAAGTCATGGGTTGCCTATTATCCTCTATGAGATCCGCTCATCAGGCGCACAAGCCTATCTCCAGTTGGCGAAAGAGGTGATTGATCATGTCGAAAAAAGCCTTAGGTAAGGGATTGGGCGCCCTGATCACCAATGTGGATTATGATACTCGCGGGGAGATTTTGGAAATTCCGATCGAGCGTATCTTTCCCAATCCAGCCCAGCCGAGAAAATACTTCGATGAGGAGAAATTGGCCGGATTGGCCTCATCAATCAAGGAAAAAGGAATTATCCAGCCCATTTTCGTCCGCAAAAGTGGTGATGGTTATATAATTGTAGCTGGTGAGAGAAGATGGCGAGCTGCTCAGAAGGCCGGTCTTACCCGAATACCGGTGATTGTCAAGGAGCTCACCGAGCAGGAAGAGCTTGAGCTAGCTTTAATTGAGAATTTGCAGCGGGAGGATCTCAATTCCATTGAAGAGGGGGAATCCTACCAACGACTAATCGAGGTGTTTAACTATACTCAAGAGCGTCTGGCCAGTATCCTGGGTAAGGATAAATCGACCGTCTCAAATACCCTGAGGCTGCTCAAGCTGGAAGAGCCGATCAAGGATTATATCCGGCTGGGTCTTCTGAGCATGGGGCATGCTCGGGCCCTGTTAAGTGTTCCAAACCCTCAGGACCGTCTGGCTTTGAGCAAAAAGATTGTTCAGAGGGAACTGTCGGTCCGGCAGGTCGAGAGTCTGGTCAAAAGGTATGGAGCCTCCCCAAAAAGGGTTAAAGAGGAAGACGAGAGCCGGCTTTTTCTCCGTGCGCTTGAGGATGAGCTGAAGGCTCTTTTCGGTACTTATGTTAGGATCAAAGATCGAAAAGGCAGGGGTAAGATAGAGATCGCCTACTCTTCCACCCAGGAGCTTGAGCGGATCATCGACCTAATGAAGGCTATTCAACCAACCTAAGTTCTAGCTTAGAATAATATATTCTTAAATAATTTAAATAAAATAATTTCACTGATCATGAATAGGGTAGAGTTAGTGGCCCCTGCCGGAGATTTGGAAAAATTGCAGTTTGCTCTCCATTACGGAGCAGATGCCGTTTATCTTGGCGGAGAAAATTTCAGCCTACGCCAGCGGGCAGGAAATTTCACCCTCGATCAGATGAGTTTGGCCAGGGAGATAACTAGAGAATATGGAGCAAAGATGTATGTGGCGGTTAATATCTTTGCTCGCAATTATGATCTTGCTAGCCTAGCCAGCTATTTGACCAGCTTGAGCCGTCTTAAGGTTGATGGGCTGATTATTTCAGATCCGGGCATCTTTCTATACGCCAGAGAGTATGCAGCCGAGCTGCCGATCACGATCAGCACTCAGGCCAATACCTGTAATTGGAAAGCTGTTCAGTTTTGGCAAGAGCTTGGAGCCAGTAGAATCTGTCTGGCTCGTGAGCTTACCTTGCGGGAAATTCAAGATATTAGACAGAAAACCTCACTTGAACTTGAAGTTTTTGTCCATGGATCGATGTGTGTCGCCTACTCGGGCAGGTGTCTTTTGAGCAATTATTTTCTCCACCGGGACAGTAACCGAGGTGATTGCGCCCAGCCCTGCCGGTGGAGATATCATCTGGTTGAAGAGCATCGCTTGGATGATCCTCTGCTCATTGAGGAAGACAGGAGCGGAACCTATCTTCTCAGCTCAAAGGATCTGTGCATGATCGAGCACCTTCCGCTGTTGATTGCTGCCGGGGTAAATTCACTGAAGATAGAAGGCAGGATGAGGAGCTTAGCCTATGTCTCGATAGTTACCAAAGTATACCGTGAGGCTATCGATGCTTACTTGAAAAGTCCCCATACCTTCCAAGTGCAGGAGGAGTGGCTTCAGGAATTGGGCCATGCGGCTGGCCGTGAGTATACAACAGGATTTTACTTTGATTCCCATCCTCGGCACTCTCAAGCTTATCAAGATGGTAAGTTTTCACCCCTATATCAGATAGTAGGGCTGGTGTATGGAAGAAGAGAAGGAAATAGAGCGGCCATCAAGGTGTGTCATCAGATTGGCTGCGGCGACATGGTTGAGATTTTTCGAAATACATCTTCACTCACCAAGGCGCGGGTGGTTGCTCTTTGGAATCAAGAGGATGAGCCGGCAGAGATCTTGCATCCGGGAACTATAGGCTTTCTTGAGGCAGATAAGCCGCTGTATAGATTCGACCTGATCAGGAAAAAGGTAGCAGAAAGGCTGGCTTAACAAATAGTTGAAAGGTTGGTTTGACGAATATTTTTATGGAAAGAGAAGATCTAGTCAGAAAAATCTCTATCCAAGAGATAACCCCAGGATGTCCATATTTGCAAGATGAATCTCATCTTGCCCCAGGTATGGCAGAGGCTATCTATTTTCCCACCGAGGAGGATGAGATCAGCGCTCTTGTGGCTCAATTTCAAAAGACAGGGACAGCAGTAACCATTTCCGGAGCCCGCACTGGTGTTGTCGGCGGTGCGGTGCCGGCAGGTGGTGGTGTTATTTTGGCTATGGAAAGGATGAGCCGGATATTAGGGGTTAAAAGATGTCAGAAGACCCGAGCATGGCTAATCCAGGTAGAGCCTGGTCTTAGCTTGCGCTCTTTTCAGAGACAGGTTGAATCCAAAAATTTTGAAGGGATCGATCAGGAGGGAAATGTTCGGGATTTTATGCAAGATCCATCTCTCTATTTTTATCCTCCCGATCCAACTGAAGCTACCGCTACCCTCGGAGGTATTGTGGCCGCCAACTCCTCTGGTGCCCGTTCTTTGGCTTATGGCTCGACCCGCAATTATGTTCAGCGGTTAAGGGTGGTTCTGGCTACGGGAGAAATCCTTGATATTACCCGAGGAGAACACCAGGCTGATCGCTCAGGAACTATTCCTGTGCAGACCACCGAAGGATCGAAATTGCTGATTCCCATTCCAACCTACCAGATGCCGGCGGTAAAGAGCGCTGCTGGCTACTACGCCAAGCCAGGTATGGACCTGATAGATCTTTTTATCGGGGCCGAAGGAACATTAGGGGTTATTACCTATCTTGAGCTTAGACTAGTTCCCAGGCCAGATAAGATCTTCAGCGGCATAGCCTTTTTTCCAGATCCTGACCAGGCGATTAAATTTGCCCAAAAGATTCGTATCTTGCGATCAGATCCACTCAGTAGAATCAAGCCAATAGCGATAGAATATTTCGATCAGCATTCGCTCTCCATCCTGCGTCAAGGGCGCCAGCAGGAGGAAAGCCGTGGTGCTTTTTTTGCCGACTTTCCCCTCTCTGCTCAAAGCGCCATCTTTTTTGAGCAGTTTTACCAAAAGGATGAGGAACTTGAGGACATCTACGAGCACTGGCAGGTGGCTCTTGAAGAGCATGGAGTGAATATGGATGATACTTGGGGAGGATTCAATGAGCAGGAGCTTGAAAAGATGAAAAGATTTCGTCATGCTCTTCCTGAGATTCTGAATGAAATCTTCAGAGAACGCAAGCGCCGTTATCCAACTATCCACAAGGTAAGTGCAGATCTTGCCGTGCCCGAACCCTATCTCGAAGAGATGATTTCCCTCTATCGGACCCGGATCGAGGAGCAGGGGCTTGAGTATGTCCTTTTTGGACATATCGGCGAGTGTCATCTTCATCTGAATATTCTTCCCAGGGACGATGAAGAAATGCTTCGGGCACAGGAGTTGAGTTTTGAGTTTGCAGCCAAAGCCGTTTCTCTAGGGGGTTGTGTTTCGGCAGAGCACGGCATCGGGAAGTTGAAACACCGGCTTCTTGAATTGCTCTACGGCCCACACGGGATAGAGGAAATGGTTCGAGTCAAACTTCTCCTTGATCCAAAGGGTATACTAAATCGGGGAAATATCTTTCCTGAATCTTATCTGCCTTCTTTAAGGTAAGGGGAAAACCCTTTTGAAAAAGGGTTTTCCCCTTGCAACCCCTTTCCTAAAAATTTAACTATTGTTATTAAAGTCTTAGGAGGATGGTTTGGAAGGAACCCTTATTGAATAAGGGTTCCTTCCAAAAAATGAGTATGTGGTAGCCTCTGTGGATTAAGAGCTTTTTTTTGCCGCTAGTTTGTTATATAATAAAATAGTTAATGATTAATAAATTTTATCTTTGCCGAGATGAATCAATTATGGGTAAGGATTTGGAGAAAGTAAGCGAATTGCACGAGAAGATGATGCCGTATAGCGGCCAGAAGATCCTAATTGTGTTGCGGGGAGCCCCTGATGCGGACAGTATTTCGGCCGCCCTCGCTCATCAGGCTATTCTAAACTCATGGGGTATTGGCTCTACTATTTTGCATGTTGAAGCGGTAAGTCACCAGGAAAATTTGGCTCTTCTTAAATTGCTTGGGATTGAATTAGTCCAGTATCGGCCAGGTTTTCCCTTTGGGGACTACAAGGCTATATCCTTGGTAGATTCTCAGAGGCCGGACATAGCCCTGGCGGAAGCGCTGAAAAATATGCCGGTAGCTTCGATTGTTGATCATCATGATCAGTTTGGAGTTCTGAAGGCGGATTTTATTGACATTCGGAAAAATGTTGGCTCTACAGCCACGATCTATGCTGAGTATCTTCAGCGGTTGGATTTGTTGGCTACTCTTGAGGAAGAGAGTATGCCGATTGCTACTGCTCTGATGCATGGTATCAGGGTGGACACAAAAGACCTTATTGTAGCTCAGGAAAGTGACTATCTAGCTATGGCTTATCTGCGTAGATATGCTGATGTGGAGCTGTTGGGAAAAATTTCACAACAAAATCTTTCTCCGACGACTATGGATATCATATTTCAAGCTTACCAGCGCAAGGATATCTATGGAAGTTTTCTTTTGGCTGCCGCAGGAGTGGTTCGCCGGGAGGATCGGGATGCTATTCCTCAGGCAGCAGATTTTCTACTCAAACGGGCCGGAATCGACACAGTTATGGTTTATGGAATTGTCGGTGAATACATAGATTGCTCTTTGCGAACAAACAGCGATGTGATTCAGCCGGAAAAATTTATTCAGGATACCTTTCCTGATGTGGTCATGGGAGAATATGGGGGAAGGTTTGATCAGGGTGGTTTTCGTCTTCCCTTGGGTATCTTCAAGGCCTTAGCCAGTGGGGATGATAAAGAAGCTTTGTCTATGGTGGTAGATCGATATATTAAAAAGCAAATCGCCACTAAATTTGGTTTTGAAAAGGGCTAAAAGTCTTTGTCTTCAGTCTGCTCTTTTAGCTTCTCTTATCAAAGTTTTCCCGAAAGGGATCGATAAAATATTTATAAGCATAACCAAAAAATAGATAAGCATAACCAAAAAAGAGAAAAGAGAAAAGAGAAAAGAATGATCGCCAGATGTTCCCCATGTTGAAAAAATAATGTTGAAAATATAAAGGGGAGGAGAGAAAATAAAGAGAGAAGAAAGTT
>JAILZY010000056.1 GCA_023512255.1 bacterium
GACAGGAGAAATAAGGGATAATGCTTATGGCTAACACTTTCTGACAAAGGTAAGAGAATTGAATTAAGGTTAAACAGTTCCAGGGAGACAAAGGGGATACTATTGTCTTTTACCTCAATACCCTTCCCCTGCAGCTTATCTACTTCTCCTAATTTTAAATATGGGGAACATCTGGCAAGGTGGCATATATAATGCAAAAGTCCTAAAGGCGGTATATAATTAGAGATATAATATTTTTATCCATTATTTCTTAGGATGGACGGCTATGCAAATCAAAAAAAAAACTAACGGATCGGGAACAAAAATTATTTCAAATACTGGCTAATGAGAAAGAGAAAGCTATTAGGGAAATTGCCCGCTTACTCAATAAGGACGCATCCGATATCAGGACCACGATTACGGATATTGCCGCAGATAATGGAGACTTATCGTTTCTTAATGAGAACAAGTCAACCGATTGGATGCTGGCTAAAACCTATAATGAGAAGGTGAAAAATATCGAGGAGGCTATGCTCAGGCTGGCCAGAGGAGAATATGGATTATGCCAAAGGTGCGGCCAGCCTATAGAGGAACGAAGGCTTGAGGCTCTTCCCTTTGTTCGCTATTGCTTTGATTGTCAGAGCGAGCTGGAGAAGATGGCAGAATAAGAATAATAAGAATAAGAGCTTACTCTGGTTGCAGAATAAGAAGCTCTTGCTCTGGTTGTAGAGTAAGCAAGCTGGCTGTGGCTGCTTAATATAGGGGCTTGGGGGCTTATTTTTTGGCCTTGCCTTTTTCCAGTTCGCGGATTTTCTCTAATAACTGATGGGCTGCGGCCAATCCCGGCTCTAGTTGCAATACCTGAGACAACATGTTTCGGGCAAGCTCTAGGTTTTTCCGGTTGATATAGGCTACGGCCAGGTTTATTCGGGCTTCGAGGTTATTAGGCGAGAGGCGCACGGTTTCTTGCCACTCTTTGACAGCCTCGGCTTCTTTGCCCAGGTTGATACAGGCGGCTGCAAGGCCAAAGTGGGTCTCAGGGCTGTTTGGGTCAGTCTGTAGAGCCTGACGATATTCATTTTCAGCCCGGGTGAAATCACGCTGACTTAGGGCAAGATTGCCCAGGTTGCAGTGAGCTTTGGCATTTCGAGGCTCGTAGCCCAGAATCTTCTCCCACTCCTTTTGAGCCGCATCGGCTAGCCCCTGTCGCATGTAGATAATCCCAAGGTTCAAAGATGCCTCAGAATATTTGGGCCGCAAGCGAATGGCTTGCTGATAGGCTTCTTGAGCCTGTCCTAAATTTCCCTTATGCATGAGGGCCACTCCTAGGTTAAACCAGGCTTCAGCGTTTTTAGGATCGAGCTTGAGGATTTTCTGGTATTCGGCGATGGCCTCATCGGTCTGGCCGCTCTGCCCATAGGCAAGCCCAAGGTTCAGCCTCAGCTCAAGGTCATTGGGGCCGCGCTCAAGGAGCTTTTGATAAATGCCTATGGCCTGCTGAGGCTTTCCCAGACGACAAAGCAGGCTGGCTAGCTGCAGGTGAGCCTGACGGTGATAGCTTGGGGCAATCTGGATAAGCTTTTGATAGCATTCTTCAGCTCTGCGGGCTAGGGCTGGATCTTTGCTGCTTTGCCAATCCTGCTCAAAAAGCAAGCCAAGATGGTAGTAGGCGTCGGCGAAATTGGGATCGCATTCGATAGCCCGCTCAAACTCAAGTCGGGCCCCTTCTTCCTGCTGCTGTTTGAGGTAGAGAAGGCCGCAAGTTGTATGAAGCCCCGCATGGTGGGGAGCGTGGGCAAGAGCACGCTCTAGGATTGAGCCGGCTTCTTTATACTCTCCGGCCTGAGTGGCTAGATAAGCCTTGAAGCTGTAAAGGTCTGGACTATTAGGATTATGGGCCAGCGCCCGGTCCATAATCTCTCTAGCCCTGGGCCAATCACCCTGCTGCTGGTAGAGCGAGGCAAGGTTTTGGTATGGTTTTGGATTTTTTTCATCAAGCCGCACTGCCTGACTGTAGGCTTCAATCGCTTCCCGGATCCTTCCCTGCCGAGCCAGAATGACCCCGCGGTTATTTTGGACATCAGGTTGGTTCGGCTTCAGGGAGAGTGCCCGCTCAAACCAAGCAAGGGCCTGATCTAGCTGGCCAAGCCGGCTGTAGGCTAGGCCAAGATTATAGAAAACCTGATATTGATCGGCATCTGTTTTAAGAGTTTCGGTCAGCTCACGGATCGCTTTCTCATACTCCCCCTGCTCTAGGTAGACAATCCCCAAAAAGACCTTGGCATCAGCATATCCGGCTGAGGCCATATTATCAGGATCATTATCAGAATCAGGTCCTACAGAAGAGCCTACTCCTACAGATGATGGTGCAGAGGCTGGTTGGCTTTTGGCTATCACGGCCAGGAATTCCTCCCTGGCCAAATCCCACTCCTTTAGCGAGAGATAAACCTGACCGAGGAGAAACCGCACAAAGAGATCGTCTGGGTTCTGGCCGGCAATCTTGGCCAAGATCTGCCTGGCCTGCTCATACTGCCCATCGTTCACCCAGGATGCGGCCAGATCAATCTCACCCTGAACCGCGACCATATCCTTGGGATCGGGAAGGGGAGATTCCCCCGATCGATGTGGCCAAGAAATATAGCCAAGGCTTTGCAGCCTCTGCCGCGCCTGAAAGTCAAGGGTCAGGCGCACACTGCCGCGGCCAAGGGTTTGGCTGCTAAGCTGTTTTTTCAGCTCATCGAGTCGATTTGCCCACTGCCGGATAACTTCCTCAGGCTGCTTGGTCCAGAGGTTATTCACCTCCGATGGATCTTCGGCCAGGTTATAGAGCTCAGGCTTTGGGGCCCGGATATATTTCCAGCCCTCGGTTCTGATTCCTTCAAGGGGACTCCAGCCGTGATTGAGCTGCGGATAGAGCGTCTCACAAAAGAGCTGAAGCTGCTGCTGCTTTGCCGCACTTCCCTGAATGAGGCTAACAAGATCAACGCCAGAGCAGGCCGAAAGCGCCGGTGTCTGAACACCGATCAGGGAGAGAATGGTTGGCATAATATCCAGGGTTCTGACTAGGTTTGAGATGGTCCGCCCTGGGGGAATAAGCCTTGGATGGCGCATGATAAGGGGAATGTGGAGCGTAGTGTCGTAGATGAAGATGGCATGAGTCTTCTCCTGGTGTTCTCCGAGCCCCTCACCATGATCAGCAGTGAGAACCACAAGGGTATTGTCAATCAGACCAAGACCTTCCATATGCTCCAGGAGAGCCCCTACCCAGTGGTCGGTATAGGCGATTTCCCCATCGTAGAGGTGTCCGGCATATTGCTCGGCAAAGGGGCTAGGGGGGTGATAGCTGGCATGAGGATCAAAGTAGTGGACCCAGACAAAGAATGGCCAGCTTTTGTTTAGCTCGAATTTGTTTAGGTCGAACCAGGATAGGGCAGATCGAGTTACCTGCTCTGCTCGGCGTTCACTGTCAAGAAAGCTAATCTGCCGCCCTGCTGCCGGCTGCTGATCCAGGGTATCATCATAGAGGTCAAAGCCCTGGTCGAGCCCATAGCGGGAGTCAAGGACATAGGCACTGACAAAGGCTGCGGACCGATAGCCATGCTGCTTGAGTATTTCAGCCAGGGTAGTGCTCTCATTAGGCAGGCGAAAGGTGCCGTTGTCTCTTACCCGGGTCTGGAGCGGGTATTGTCCGGTCATAATGGTAGCGTGAGAGGGCAGGGTAATTGGCACTGGCGTGTAGGCTTGAGTAAACAGAACCCCTGTCTGGGCAAGGCGGTCGATATTCGGGGTCTTCACCTCACGGTAGCCGTAGCAGCCAAGATGATCGGCCCGCAGGGTGTCGATGGTGATCAAAAGCACATTAGGGCTTCTGATCACCTCTTGCCGATTTATGCTATCCGCCGCCGCTGGCCTTTGGGCCAGCCTAACTTTTCGGCCACAGCCTGCTGTAATCAGGCCGATTGCCGTCAGGCTGATGATGATGCTGATGAGCCATGAGCACACGGCCACCGCCACCACCGAGGCTGATTTTCTGATCCGGTCGATTAGGCTCATCACTTTTTGCCCTTGGCCTCAACTACCTTATCGAGGAGCATCTGGGCATCGATATAGCTTGGCTGCAATTGAATCGCCTTTTGCAAAACCTCAATGGCCTGATCGATCTCTCCCTTGAGGAAATAGCAATAACCCAGGCCATAATATGCTAGATGACTTTGGGGATAAAGCCTGACCGCCTCCTGATAATAGCTGATAGCCTGGTCGTACTTGGCCAGGTTAGCGTATAGGATAGCCAGATTGATCAAGGCTTCCAGACAGGTGGGGGCAATTTCCAGCCCCTTTTTATACTCCTGCTCGGCCTGGTCCAAGAGCCCTTGGGCAAAATAGGTCATGCCAAGATTGACATGCACCTGAAGATTATTTGGACTCAGGCTTTCTGCCGCCAGATAACTCTGAAGAGCTAGGTCGTATTTCCCTTGCGTATAGTAGGCGACGCCGAGGTTAATGGCTGCTTCGACATTCCGGGGGTCGAGCTGAAGGGCTTTTTGGTATTCGGCTATGCATTCATCTATCTTTTGCTGATTGAAGTAGGCTATGCCAAGGTTGACATGGCAAGACGCGTTAGATGGATTGAGACGAAGCGCCTCTTGGTATTCCTTGATTGATGAATCTAGCTCTCCTAGACGAAAATAGGCGATCCCAAGGTTATAGTGAGCTTCGAACGAGTTTGGATCAAGAGCCAGAGTCTTTTGAAATTGCGGAACAGCCTCGGCGAACTTTCCGCTTCGCACATAGAGGGACCCCAGGCAGTTATAGATCTTGGATATATTAGGATTGATCTTTTGCGCCTCTTCGAGCTCTCTCAATGCCTCCTCATATCTTTCCTTGGCGATGTAGGCAGAGGCAAGGTTAATGCGGCCTTCGATGTGTTTTGGATTCAGCTTCAGCAGTCCTTGGAATTTTTCGATAGCCTGGTCAAACTCACCCAGGCTGATTAAGACACTGCCTAGGTTGTTATAGGCATCAATATATTGAGGGTTCATCTGGTGGGCTTTTTCAAGATATTCCTTGGCTTTCTGATAATCTCCCCAGGCCAGATAGACGCTGCCGATGTTATTGTATGCCTTATGGTTTTTCGGATTCATGCGCAATGACTGCTCAAAGTATTTAAGCGCCTGATCATACTCTTTCATAGCAAAGTAGACCACGCCCATATTCTCAACCGACTCGGTATAGTCAGGATTTAGCTCAAGGGCCTTGCGAAATTGCTCCAAGGCCTTATCATACTGGCCGAGTCGGTTATAGACCGTGCCAAGATCATTGTAGGCGCTGACATAGCGGGGATCAAGCCGCAGGGTCTCTTCAAACTCCTTGATGGCTAGGTCCGTCTTGCCGATCTGATCGTAGATATAGCCTAGGACAAAATGGGTAAATACATCATTGGGATTGACCTTCAACACGGCCAGAAACTGCTCGATAGCCTTATCGGTATCCCCCTGGCTAAAATAGTACGTGCCCATGTTTAGATAGTCAAGGGTGCCGATCATATCCTTGGGATCAGGATAGAGACCCGAGGTCTCATTTTCCGCTTTTTCATGCACGGTGGCTACATATCCAAGACTCCGAAGACGCTGGGCCGTCTCCTGGTCCATGACCATTTTCTTTGACTCCACCTTGCCGCGGGCGATTCTCCGCTTTAGAGCTTCCATCTGTTTATCAAGCTCTTCAGCCTTCTGCCGGTGGCTGGGATAGAGATTTTTCACTTGTCCCCGATCCTCAATCATATTGTATAGTTCGGGCTTTGGGGCCCGGATGTAAACCCACTCCTTGGTCCGCAAGCCCTCAAGCGGGCTCCAGCCGTGGTTGTAGAGTGGATAGTAGGTTTCGCAGAAAAACTCTTCCCGTAAGGGTTTATTTTCCTTGCCGGTCATAAGCCCCATCAGGCTCTTTCCATGAATGTCAATTTCCTTTTTCACTCCCGCAAGCTCAAGAACTGTTGGGAAAATATCAAGTAGGGTTACTTCTTGGGAAATTTCTACATTCTGGGGAATTAGCCCTGGATGGCGGAAAATTAGCGGCACTCGCAGCGTGGAATCATAAATAAAGATGGCGTGGGTCTTTTCGTTATGCTCCCCAAGTCCCTCTCCGTGATCAGCGGTCAGGATAAGCAGGGTTTGATCCCAGATATTCATCTCCTTCAGGCAGGAAATCAGCTTTCCCAGCATCTGGTCGGTATAGGCGATTTCTCCATCGTAAAGATTATCTTTGTATTTAGTCGCAAAGGGCTGGGGAGGCTCATAGGGGGCATGGGGATCAAAACAGTGCACCCAGAGGAAGAAGGGCTTGTTGCGCCCGTTGGTCCTTAGCCACTTTTCAGCCCCTGAGACTACATCTTCGGCTTTTCGCTCATTGTAGAGCAGAAGCGTCGCCTCCTGGTCCTTGTTCATGTAGTCATCAAAGGTATCAAAACCTTGATCTAATCCGAACCGGCGGTCAAGGACAAAGGAGCCGACAAAGGCGGCTGTCTGATAGCCTCGCTCTTTGAGCACCTCGGCCAGGGTTACCAGCTCAGGGCCAGCCACGAAAGTTCCATTATTGCGCACCCCGTGCGAGAGAGGGTAAAGCCCGGTCATGATTGACAGATGAGAGGGCAAGGTAACCGGAGTGGGTGTATAGCAGTGAGAGAAAAGGGCACCTTCTCTGGCTACTTGGTCGATTACGGGTGTCTGAATCTCTTTGTAGCCGTAGCAGCCAAGATGATCAGCCCGCAGGGTATCAATACTAATTAAGAGAATGTTGAAATTTGGTACTTTGGCCTGTCTCGATAGGCTGATATTGTGGCATCCGGACAGCAATATTAAAAAACCAAGAAAACCAAAGAGCACTACCTTAGTTTTAATTATACCTTTGACTATCTTCCTGCATTGAAGAGTCTCTATCATGATAACCCTCGCTAAGGTCCTATTGGATAAAGTAGACAGATATAACTGAAGATATAATAAAATAAAAATATAAAATTAAAATGTAAAAGAGAGAAAGGTGTCCTCCTAATTTAGTAAGAAGCAAAATCTATGCCAACCAAGGAGAAAAATCGCTAGGAGAAGTTAAAGTTAAACCAGGAGAAAGTTAAATATTAAACCTAAAATTAATGATATCACCATCCTTTACCACATAATCCTTCCCCTCTAATCGCATGAGCCCCCTTTTTTTGACCTCGGCCATGTTGCTGTGGCAGTTGATAAAATCCTCATACGAAACAACCTCAGCCCTGATGAAGCCCCTCTCGATGTCAGAATGGATCTTACCGGCTGCTTTCACTGCTGTCGTGCCTCGGGGTATGGTCCAGGAGCGGACCTCATCTTTGCCGACGGTAAGAAAACTGATCAGGTTCATCATGTCGTAGCTCTCCCTGATGAATTTGTCCCTAGCTGATTCCGAAAGCCCCATCTCCCGCAGGAAATCGGCCTGCTCAGTGGGAGACAGGTGGCTGATTTCTTCCTCCAAGGAGCCGGCAATCTGCATGAGCCTAAGACCGTGAGCCTGGCAATACTCCTGGATGGAGGCGTAAAGATCAGAGGCAAACCCTGATTCCGGAATGTTTATGACCACCATGGTCGGCTTGATGCTCAGGAAGGCAAAACCAGCAATTTGCTTGCGCTCGGCCTCGTCTAAGTCAAGAAGGCGAAGCGGCTTTTCTGCATCAAGACAAGCATGGACCTTGTCCATCGTCTGAATCAGCTTCTGATCCCTGCGCTCCTTTCGCAGTGAGGCCAGGGATTTATCGACTATGGCAAAATCCGAAAAAAGCAACTCACTCTCTAGCCCGGCTACATCTTCCAGAGGGTGAAAATCTCCCTTCCCGTCATCGAATCCCTTGATCACCAAGACCAGAGCATCCATTACTTTGAGTTTCTCTAAGACCTTGGCTGAAAATTTTTCCTCCTCAGCAGGCATGGCTATATCAGCAAAGGTGATTTCGGCAGGTGTGGTTTTTTTCGGCTCAAAAACACGGCTCAAGACCTCAAGCCGCTCATCCGGGACCTTGATTAGCCCCAGATTGATATCCTGCTGCGAGGAGTATCCCCCTGTTTTGGCAGCCAGCCCAGTCAGTGAATTAAAAATCGTTGTCTTGCCACTCCCCTTAAGCCCCACAATCGCCACTTTCATGATAGCTTATCTCCATAAATTCAAACTAATCAAGCTAATTATAGTATTAAATCATAGTGTTCAACCATAAAGATTTATAACTTGCCATCACTGGTCAAGACAATGGATAACTGCAATAATTATCCAAACCATAATATGAGGAATCCCCATAAAAGATGAGAAACATCTTGTCGCACAGCCACCAGGATTTTTAGCAAGGTGTGCGATACAAAGTGCGATAAGTGGTAACCTAGTTAGTATATCTAAAATAGTAGAATAAAATCAATCTTTGATTGTTCTTTGTTTGTTTGTCGGTCGGAATAGCCAAAGATTTCACCACAGTTCATCTAGAAAAGATTAAAATAAAGTATAAAGATCCTAAAATAAAACATAAATAAAATAAAGCATAAGGAGAGAGGCCAGCCCCAAAAGGAGGTGAAAGGGGCTGGCCTTGAAGGAAGAAAAGGGATGATGAGGAAATCAGGAGCGATTGATTGCGACTTATACCAGCGATTTACTTACCAGCGATTGATTGCAACTTATATATACCTTTTCTTTTTTCAATATCATCGTATAGTGATGTGGTCGGGGTTAAATCTAAACTTCAGGGTTTGGGGGTTAAGCCTATTAAACCTAAACTTCAGGGGTAAACAGGACCAATCCCTTAGCAAAACGATTATTCTCATCGACAATAGATCTAATATCCATATTTACCCTGACCTTTTGGCCATTTTTCTTGTGGATGTAGCTTGTGAGCTTGACCTGGGAATCCTTTTTCAAGGGTGGAGGCAGCAATAGCCCTGTTCCCTGGCAATCCTCATAAGAGAGCAGAGTAAAGCAATCGGAGTGAATGAGCTCCTCTTTACTATAGCCGGTAATAGATTCCGCTATGGGATTGGCATAGGCGATGGAGCAGTCTTTGTTAATGACCAGTAAGCCACTGGTGATATATTCATAGAGAGCTAAATTGATCCTTTTTTTCCTGGCTAGCTCCTGCTCATTCTGCCTGAGTTTATATTTTAAGTCCTTGCAGGTCTTCTCCAGCCTTTTTTTTGTATCCCATAGATCCTTGTTGGCTCTAATCATGGTTTGCATCATTCTTTTTTGCTTACGCACCTTTTCAATTTTCTCTGCCTGCATTTTTTGACTCCTTTTTGGCTTTTGGCTGAAAATTTTATTTTTAAGATCAAAGCAGATATTTCGATATGAAAAAAGTCATTGCCTTAAAAGAATCCCAATTGATAATTCGCCTCGTTATTTTTCCGAAGCTTGATCAGGAATAACTCAATGAGAACAATTTATTTTATAGCAAATTGAATGCCAGATAATAACTGTTTGATTTTTCTATTTTTATCTTCTTGAAAAACATCCTAGGTGACAAATTTGTCGAGCTGATCAACCAGCTAGGATCAGTACCGGATCATGCGCAGCCATTAATATCCTGTATTTTAATGAGTTGTCCTTAAAATCTAAAGGCCGGCCAGTCTCGACAAATATGTAGGAGGAAGGAAACCCTTTCGGGCGGCAAGCAAGAAAGGCAAGGGAATAGAAGGACTTATAGAGGGGTTTTAAGGAGATAGAGGGATTTTTATTAAGCATCCGAGCTAGAAATCAGCCGACAGGTGAAAATATTTAATCACCATACGGCAAGATCAAGATGCATAAGATCAAGATACAACAGATAAAGAAGCAAGATAAATACGATGGAATAGAAAGTAAAACAAGATAAATATATAAAAAGCAAGATAAATAATGGAATAGACATATGGCTTCAAAAATGGCGAATCAGAGTTTGACGAAAAAATTTACCCTAATCATTATCCTCGCCTTTGTGCCTGCCTCTTTGGTAGCCAGCGTTTTCGATTATCGCCGGCAGTATCTGGCTGGGATAGAGCTGGGAGTGGAAAAGGCACGGTCTGTGGCTCAAACCCTTAGTGATATTAGTGATAACAGGTATAATAATAATATCAATAATATTGATAGCTGGCATAGTGATGAGGGAAAGAGAGATTTTTACTCTAGGACCACTCAAGGCCAAGAACGTATGGAGAGGCTCCTTGAGAAGACCCTCTCCATGACCATTCGCTATGTGGCTTTCCCCCCTGCCGGGAATCTAAACAATACGGCTGATTCCTTTGAGCAGGAAGGGATAGAAATTCTTGAGCGGAGTAAGGATCAGCGACAGGAATATGTCAAGGTGGTCTGGTTTCAGGGGAAGAAGGTTATTCGCTATCTAAAGCCCCTTTTTGAGACCGCAGAGCCATATCCGCGCTGCCATGCACTAGATAAGGCGGGAGGCGGGGTGGATGAGGCGGGAGGCAGGTTAGATGAGGCAGGAGGCAGGGCGGCAACTTCATCTTTGCCGATCCCCTCTTATCATGCAGCTCTTCCCTCCCCTCAAGGCTTAAGGAGAAGGGTGCGGGGGGCCATTTCGCTCATTATACCTATCCATCTGCAGGCTCACACCCCAGAGCGCGGCCTGATGCGCTCCCTGTGGCTGAACCTTGGCCTTGGTGGAGGTATGGTCTTGATCTGGCTACTATTTGCCAAAATCTCGATCACTGATCGGCTGGAGAATCTGTCAGAGATGATGGCGGTTTTCAGCCGGCAGGAAGATTTTGAGGGAGAAGGTGGTGATGAGCATCTTCCGGTGGCTAGGTTCAGCGACTCGCTCAAGGAGAACATCCCTCTTCAGGATATCAAACCGCAGGATGAGATTGGATCGCTGTTTTCAGCCTTTTATCTGATGAGAGCTTCAATTAGCCAAAAAATTAAATGCTTGCAAAAAGAGGTTGACTTGAGTCGGGTTTTGACCAACTCGGCCGTTTACGGAATGATAGCCTTGGATGATAAGGGGAAGATACTTTTCTTTAATCATGGCGCGGAGAGAATCTTTGGCTGGAAGAAAGATGATATCCTGAATCAGAAGGCAAGCTTGCTTATCCCCACAAAACTTTATCGAGACTACAAGCGGGCCCTTATCCAGAGCCTAAGGGATGAGCCACTGGCTGATGAGCCTTTGGAAACAGCGGGCTTGCGCAAAAGTGGAGAGGAATTCCCCGCTTATATATCCGTATCAGCGGGCAAGATGGGCGCAAGCAAGGTATTTGCGACCATTATCCAGGATATAACCAAGCAGAAGCGGAAAGAGGGGGAAATCAGTAGACAGAATGAAAAGCTTGTTCTGCTAAGCCAAATTTCTAGCGAGCTGCTTCTTGAGCGGGATTTGAAAAAATTGGCTGAATATTCTCTAAGAAAATCGCTTGAGCTGACTGACAGTCCACTTGGACTTTTTCTGGTCAAAGATAAGGAGGGCAACTTTGGTCTTCTGGCCAGTTTGGGGATTTCAGCTCAAGCAGAAGAGGCTCAGCTTTTTCGGCCGGTCGGAGTCCTGGGGGAAATTATCCGTCAGCAAAAGCCTCAGATTATCAATACAAATCCCCGAAGCCTTTTCTCTTCAGACAACAGCAGGGCAGATCGTACCATTTTATCTTTTGGCCGACTCACTCTTCACTCATTTTTGGGAGTGCCGATTATTGCTGATCAAGAGGTAATCGGCATCATCTGTACAGCCGACAGGCCCGAAGGATACACAAAGAGAGAGGAGGAGCTGGTGAGCGCCTTGGCCAAAGACCTTTCCCTGCTCATGGTCCGAAATGCGGTTGAGCGGGAAACCCAAGTGCTGAAGGAGAGATTTCAGACCCTTTTTGACCAGGCCGCTGACATGATCGTTATCTGCAACCTGGAGGGAAAAATCCTGGCCGTGAACTACCGGACCGTTCAGTATACCGGATATTCATATGGGGAGTTGATTAATGAGGCTTTCTGGAAACTCCACCTTCCCAATGAGGAGCGAAGGGTGAGGGATTTCCTGATGCGGGTAGTCGAAGATAAGGCCTTTCGGATTGAAGGCTATCTTCGGCAAAAAGGGGGAGGAGCGTTTCCAGTCGATCTTTGTGCCAATCTGCTAACCTATGCAGATCAAAAGCTTATCCAGGTGGTGATCAGGGATATCATTAAGTTTAAAAATACAGAAGCAGATCTAAAGGAGCGGATAGAGTGGCTGAGTAGAAAACTGGATGACTGCCGGAGGGAATCAGCCTTTTTTCGGATGGCCATGGATGCTCTGCCCGAATATGGGATTCTCATGGACCGGACAGGGCGGATAATCTTGGCCAATGCCTTGTTTTGCCAGCGATTTGGCTACTCGGCGGATGAATTGATCGGGCAGCCGGTTGAATTCCTCTTTGATCCTGCTCTTTCAGTTGATATTGTGGATGGGATGATCAGCCAGGCCCTGAGGGGCGGCTGGAAGGGGAAGGTGGTGCATCTGACCAAGGAGAGACAGGGGGTTTGGCTGGAGCTTTCCCTGCAGGCAGTCCGCCGCTCCGATGGTGACGCTTTGGGCTTGCTGGGGATTTACTCAGAATGCTCTAGTGGGGGGTAAGAGACATAAATTTAAATTATGCTAATTTATGGTCAGCGCCGCCCCTTTTAAATAAGCCTGAAATAGAGACTATACTTTTGCACTTTTACTATACCCAGTAAAATCAAAGGCTTGGAGAAAAAGTGCAAAAGTATAGAATCTGGTAAATATTTGGAAATTACTTTTTATTCTTGACTTTTAAGGAAATTTATGAAAGAATGCATTGAATTATTTAATGCATTGAATTCTCTGTGAACGCCAAAACAATCCTAGATGAGAAAGGGGGCACAAAGAATAATGGGAATGATTATGGCAGTTTTAGGCGGTTTTTTAGCAATAATCCTCGGTATTATCGGTCTGATTTTCTGGTTTAAGTATTTTCTCTATCTATTAGCGGGAAGCATCCCTATCATTCTGCTAACTGGCGGCCTTATTGCTCTGTTTATTGGTATCACTGAAATAAAGGACACGATAAAGAGCAAAGAAGAAGAGGAAGCAAGCCGCTTTGACACCTTCCGGCCAGAGCCTCGATCGGCTGAAAGCCCAAACCAAAAGAAGGAAGATCAGAATAAAGACGACTAGCTCTTCCTTAAGATATAAAAAGTAAGACCAGCCATTTTTCTTCAAAAAAGACTGACCATCCCCAAAAAGTAAAAATAAGAGTTTCGATGGTTAGTCTTTTTTTCTTTTTGCACCTTCAGGTGAGGATAAAGTTTCAACATAAAATTTTTTTGCTCTCCATCTCTTGACAAGTCATCCTTAATCTGCTATACACACTTCTATGGATTACACAGCCCTCCTTAACCTAAAAAAGGAACCGTTTTCGATTTCGCCTGATCCAAGCTTTTTTTACTACTCCAGGGATTACCAGGAATGCTTGCAACAGATGGAATTGTCTATCCGACTGCGCCGGGGATTAAATATCATCCTTGGTGATGTCGGAACCGGCAAGACAACCTTAAGTCGCGCCCTGATCCAGTTATTTCAGGGATATGAAGAGTTTAGGTTCCATTTGATACTCGATCCCTCATTTAATTCCGAATATGAGTTTCTCCTCGCTCTGGTAAAAATTTTCAATATCCCGGTCCCGGATGAAAAAACCAGCCTAGCCTTCAAGGAAGCCATACGAACTAACCTCCTAAAAGAGGGGCTGGATAGAAAGCGAGTCGTGGTCCTGATCATTGATGAGATCCAGAAGATGGACTATCCCTTTTTGGAGCTATTGCGGGATTTTTTGAACTTTGAAACCAATGAGCATAAGCTTTTGCAACTTGTGCTTCTTGGGCAGATGGAATTTCTGGATAAGATTCGGGAGAAGAAAAACTTCATGGATCGGGTCAATATGCTGTATTTCCTAAAGCCCTTAAGTCCTGACGACACCAGGGAGATGATCGAGTTTCGGCTCCGAAAGGCCGGCTATTTTTCCCGCCAGCCTCTTTTTACCCGTGAGGCATATCGTAAGATCTACATCTATAGCCAGGGATACCCCAGGAAAATCGTCAACATCTGCCACCATTGCCTGCTTCTTATGCTAATTAGAAAGCAGGAGATAGTGGATCGGCAGATTGTCGAGCTGGTGGTCAAATCCCTTTTCCCAGAGGCAGCCTTTCCAGAGCGTAAGAAATTTAATCTCTCACTACCAGATGGGTGGTTTAAATGGGTTAAGCAGTCTCAATGGGCCAGGAGAGGAGCAGCTACAGTGGCTGTGCTCATTCTCCTTATCCTAGGATGCTTCATGATTTTTCGACACCGCAGCGTATCCGATCAAGACAGCCGCAGCTCATCTGCCCCAAAGACAGCTCATGCGCTGAGAAATAACCAACGGCTCACCCCCTCTTCTTCACCCTTGAAGCAGCAGCTCTCTACTTCCCCCCATGCCCCGCAGACAGCCAAGGCTGTGCATCAAAGCCCGAGGCCCGCAGCTATCCCTTCATCCTCTGCCGGGCAGATAGCCGACTCTGCGCTCTCAACAGCAGGAGCTTTGACTAACACCGCCGCTTTCGATCACCGGACAGCTTTGGCAACTCATCAGGCCATAGGATCAGACGCACAATCAAATACTAAGGACAGATCCCAAGACGCACAATTAGATTTTCAAGCTGGCCGCCAAGCGGCAGTCGCCGCCGACAGCGATCTTTCCCCCCAAAAGGCTCCGATAAGGAAAATAGAGACTAGAGTCTCTCCTGCTGATGATGATCAGCAGAGTAGGCCGCAGGATTCCACTCTCGGAGAGACCCGGGGAGGATATCGGGTAGTGGTGGCTGAAAAGGGTGATTTTATCTCTAGGATGGCTATTAAACTTTATGGCTGTGAGAAAGTTTCAGATGAGCTTTTGGCAGCCATCCGAAAGGCCAATCCTCATATTGCAAATTTGAATTTCATAGAACCTGGCCAGAAGGTTTACTTTCCAGATCTTACTAAGAAAGAGGAGGGGGGCTCCTCTTGCATCTATGGTGTGCAAGTAGGTTATTTTCCCACTGCGGCCGCGGCTCAAGATTGTCTGAAGAAACTCTCCTCAATCGGCAGTCGGATCTATATTGAGCGGGACACTCTCTCCGGACGGGAAGAGCAATACGCGGTCATTATCGGCCCTTTTGCTGATCTAGCCCGTGCCTGGGAGACTATAGACAGGCTCCAGCAGAAGCACTTTCGCACCTGCCGGGTAGTGGTCATTAGTCAAGACTAAGAGATAAGATGAAACAGGAGGAAAACCTTACCGCTACAAATCAACTGATCAGATTCATTCGCGGTGGGGTTAGCTGTGAGGAATTTTATAGCCAATATCCTGAGGTAAAATCCGAGGAAAAACCGGGGAGGAGGCTACTCATGATGGGATTTCTGGCTCTGGCCGGAGTCGGGCTCATCCTGGTAGGGTATGTGCTGCTTTCTTGGCAGCTTAGGGCAGATAGGGCCCGGCTTGAGCTATTGTCCAAAGAGCTTGAGCAGACCGCAGCGCAGCTCTCATCGCCCCAGGCTCTTGAGGCCAGAAAGTCTTTCTGGAGCGGACAAGAGGCTCTAGTTAGAGACCTTTTGGGTGAGAAACTTTCTCTAAGTTGCCTGTTGAAGGAGCTGAGCCACCTTAGTCCGGCCACGGTTTTTTTCAACCGAATTTCACTCCAGAGCGCATCCTCTGCTGCCATTCAGTTAGGTACAAGCTCAAAGATAGGTGCAAGCTCACAGACAGAGGACAGCAGGAGGAAGTTAGTGCTGGAAGGTATGAGCGTACAAGAGAGCGCCTCTTATCCTGGTGGAGATTTCCCTGCATTTTTGGCCCGGCTCAATCAATCCTCCTTTTTTCGGCATGTGCAGGTCAACTATCAGCGGGAAGCGGATACCGATTATGGTCGAGGATTAAGTTTTAGCCTGATCGCTGATTTGAGATAGTGATCTAAAAAGAGATGCTCATGGATGCCTGAGGTATCTGTATCTCCCTAGTGATGCCTGAGGTATCTCCCTAGGGATCCATGAGAACGGTATTATTCGACAGCCGAGTTCCTCACGCAAATTTTCCCCAAAAACATGGCTTAAAAGATATGAAAAAGGCGCGAATTTTCATTTTTATATTTCCTGTCCTGGTCATACTTCTCTCCTGGCTTTTGCTCTATCCCTCTATAGCCGAGATCCTCAAGGTCAGAGAAAAAATTCGCCTGACCCGCAGCCAGATTGAAAGATTTGGCCATCTGCGAACTCAATCGCAGGAGATAGAGAGGAAGATAGCTTATTTTCAGAAGGACATCCAGCATCTGATTCGCTATCTTCCCGGCCCGGGATCTATCGAGACTACCTTGAAGCAGCTTCACTCTTGGGGAACAGAATATGGATTGAACATGCTAAAGGTGAGCTCTGATTATTCCTTCCGGCTGGATGAGGCGGCAGATCAATCATTATATGCCAATGATCGGGTTTTTTGCCTGGAGGCTGTTCCAGTTCAACTTCAGGCAGAAGGGCAGCTTCCCGATATTTGCAACTACCTTGAGTGGCTGGAGGAGCTACCCTATTTTCTGAGTATTGATCAGGCGGAGATTCGCAAGCTTGAGGAGGATAGCTCAGCGGTGTTTCCCAGAGTGCGGCTAGCTATGCTCATCAAGATAGTTGGCCTATCACGTCAGGAGAAAGAGGACACTGGCCGTATCCTGAGAGCGGTGGACCTCTACCAGCCCGCAAATCTTTCTTCTGCTCTGATTGCTGCCCAGAAAAACGTTCGGTTGACTGCCTTGGAAAAAGACCTCTTTTTTCCCGAGGAGGTCTCAGAGGCCGAAGTCGATGAGGAGCTGGGGAAGAGTGAGGAAGAGGCGGCAGTGAGCGGAGAGGATGATCCTCCTATCAGGAAGAAGAGCCGCACCTTGGCGGAAGAGGGAAGAAGCCCCTTGCAGGATGAGGGGAGAGTTTCGGTAAGAGATTTTGACCTTAACGGAATCTTGAGCTGTCAGGGGGAATATATAGCCCTGATCAACAACAGAAGGGTGAAAAAAGGAGAAACTATAGCTGGAATGGAGGTGATGTGGATCACTAAAGATAGTATCTGCCTGGCAAAAGGTGATGAGAAATTTATTCTACGCTTGAATCAATAGGGGTATTTATCGAGAAGAGGAAACTTGTATGAGCCCAGCAGCTAAGGGGAAGAATCATCAGGCCTTGGCCGATGATGCGCCATTGGAAGATGAGATAGAAGAGGCGGAAGAGGGAGTTTCGATTAACTATATAATTTTTACCCTCATTGTTGGCTTATTGCTTTTGCTTAACTGGTTGGGGATCTTTAAAACCGTACTGGGAATTGACACGGCCATCATTCTTACCCTGGTCGGCGGATATAAAATCTTTTTAGGTGCGCTGGAAAGCCTTTTTAGACGCAAGATCTCGGTTGATCTAGCTATTGCCCTGGCTGCTATCGCCGCCTTGTCCATAAAACAGTATCTGGCTGCGGCTGAGGTTATGTTCATTATGCTGGTAGGCGAGGCTCTTGAGTCTTTCGCTGTTGACCGGACGAGGGGAGCCATCAAGAAGCTGATTGATCTTTCGCCCAAAAAGGCCAGGGTGGTCAGAGAAGGGAAAGAGCAGAAGATTGAGGTTGAGAGGCTGGTGGCTGGCGATCGGGTTATTGTCAAGCCGGGGGAGAGAATCCCGGTTGATGGGGAGGTTTTGAGCGGGTACT
The DNA here is from genome assembly GCA_023512255.1 of bacterium. Lineage (GTDB taxonomy): Bacteria > SZUA-182 > SZUA-182 > DTGQ01 > DTGQ01 > DTGQ01. The sequence goes on from JAILZY010000056.1 coordinate 17,700, forward strand.
CTTCGGTTGATCAGAGCACCATTACCGGTGAGTCTATACCGGTAGAAAAGAGCGCCGGCAGCAAGGTGTATTCGGGCACCATCAATCAGCTTGGTTCTTTGGAAATCAGGGCTGAGAAGGTGGGGGAGGATACCCTTCTGTCCAGGATCATTCACCTGGTGGAAGAGGCCCAGTCGCAGAAGGCTCCTATTCAGAAGGTGGCTGATCGGTATGCTAAATTCTTTGTTCCTATTATCATCCTGGTAGCTGCCATCTCCTGGCTCATCACCCGCGATCTGGTGCGGTCGGTGTCCATTTTAATCATTGCCTGCCCATGTGCTTTGGTACTGGCTACGCCGACGGCTATTTTTGCTGGCATTGGCCGGATGGCCAAAGAGGGTATTCTGGTCAAGGGGGGAGCCTACCTTGAGGCTATGGGCAGGGTCGGTCTGATCGCTCTTGACAAGACTGGGACCCTGACTCAGGGCAAACCTCGCCTGGTCAGCATCATTCCCTTCCAAGAGTATTCAGAACAGCAGGTTTTATCTCTTGCGGCTTTGGCTGAGCAGCATTCCGAACACCTTCTGGCTAGGATTGTGGTCGAGGAGGCTAAGAGAAGATCAGTCGATATCGGCCAGTGCGAGCATTTCCTGGTAAAACCTGGGCTTGGGGTCGAAGCGGTCTACCAGGGGAAGAGGGTGTTTGTGGGTAGTAGGAAACTCCTTCAGGAGGAGGGGATTGAATTTGATGCGGCGGCGATCAAGGTCTTGGAAGAGGTTGAGCGCAAGGGCCAGACCATAATCCTAATCTCCTGCGAACAGAAGCTGGCCGGTGCCATTACCATGCAGGATGAGATTCGGCCTGAGGCTATTGAGACCATCCGAAAACTGAAAAAACTGGGTCTCAAGCTTACCCTTCTGACTGGAGATAACGAGCTGGTAGCCAAGCAGATAGCCCACCAGGCAGGTATTGATGAGTATGCAGCAAATCTTTTGCCCGACGGCAAAGTGGACAGGATCAGAAAGTGGCAAGAGGAAGGCTACGTCGTGGCTATGGTCGGGGATGGGATCAATGATGCCCCCTCATTGACCGCGGCCAATGTCGGCATAGCTATGGGTAGCATCGGCTCTGATATTGCCATTGATGCCGCGGATATGATCTTTATGGCCGATGATCTGAGCCGCCTTGAGAATGCCGTGGTCATCGGCAGAAAAACAGTCAAAACTATCAGACAAAATATTATCTTTTTTGCCGTTATCTTCAATACGCTGGCTGTGGTGGCTGCTGCCTGGGCCTCAGCCTGGGTTACGCCGCCAATAGCGGCTATTGTTCATCAGATTAGCTCCCTTTTGGTGGTGGGAAATTCACTTCGGCTTCTGTCTGGGAAAATAAAAGACATCTTGACTGGCTGGCTGCTTGCTCTGATCGGATGGTCAAAGCATCTTGTTCATGACCATATTCGCTCTTTATGGGAAAACTACAGAAAGCCGATAGTCAACACTAGCCTGGCTCTGGTGATTGTGCTCTACCTTTTTTCAGGCCTAACCATGATCGCTCCCTATCAGCGGGGAGTGGTTCAGCGCTTTGGCCGTCTGATCACTGATAATGTGCCGCCTGGCCTCCATCTTTTCTTCCCCTGGCCGATAGATAAAGTTACCAAGGTTATTCGCTCGGTTGATCGGGTTGAGATTGGATTTCGCCGCAACAAGGATATAGCTAGGCGAGTGGATCAGAAAACCGGTCAGGTGATCACCACCTATGAGTGGGATATTCAGGACCGCAGCAGCGAGTATCAGAAAAAGGATGACGAGACCTTGGTGTTTACCGGGGATGAGAATTTCCTTGAGCTAGATCTAGTGGTTCAATATCGGGTTAAGGATCCTTCGGCTTATCTGTTTAAAATCAGGGGACTTCAAGATACCGAAAATCTGGTGCGGTTCTGTGCTCAGTCAGCAATCAGGGAAATTATTGGCCAAAAAGGGGCTGACCAGATTCTGACCACAGATCGAAGTGAGATTGAAGCCAGAGTTTCAAAGCTACTTCAGCAGGAATTCGATTCTCTTGATACAGGCCTTTTGGTTACCGGAGCCTATCTGCAGAGCGTGCATCCGCCCATTGAAGTGGCTGATTCTTTCCGTGCGGTGGTCAATGCCCATGAGGAAAAGAGTATGCTCATCAATCTGGCTGAAGCCTATCATAATGAACAACTGCCACTGGCTCATGGCAAGGGGGAGCAGAATATCAGGCTGGCTGAAGCCTATAGGCAGGAGATAGTTAATCGGGCCGAAGGCGAGGGAGAGCGGTTCGTGCGTATGTGCGAAAATTATGATCGCTTTCAAGAGGCCACTACCTTAAGGCTCTATCTTGAGACTGTGGAAAGTGTTCTGCCGGGGATGAAAAAATTTATTCTCGATGAGCAGCGCAATGGTCGTGAGGAGTTAACAGTGTTTGGTTCTAAAAAGATCGAGACCCTTATGAATAACCTTACCAGGGAATTTTTCCCCCGGGCCAAGCAGCAGAATTTGAAGCCGTAATCTAACCGGGGTATGTGCAAAATCATCCTGAAGATCGTATATAGCAACCTAACTTGACTTGCAGCTCGCCAACTCTCTTTGTAGGGGGTATGTTGATGGAAAAAGAAACCAAAAAGAAGATCGTTATTTCACTTTTAATTCTTGTAGCCCTAGTTTTGATTTTTTTGAGCATGTTTGTGGTTGATGAAACCCAGTACAAGATTGTCACTCTTTTTGGAAAGCCAACCAGAGTGGTTTCAGAGCCAGGGCTATACTTTAAATCGCCCATTCACACCACTATCACCCTGGATAAGAGGCTCCTGCTCTATAATCCGGTTCCCAAGGAGTACCTGACGCGAGATAAGAAAAATGTGGTGGTCGATAATTTTGTCTGCTGGAAAATCATTGATCCCCTTGATTTTTATGCTACCGTGATGAATGTTCCCAAAGCTGAAACTCACCTCGATGATTTGGTGTATTCTGAAGTTTCAGCTGCCCTTGGCAGATATGACCTATCTTCTTTGGTTTCGTCCAAGCCCGGTGAGATGAAGATAGAAGAGATTTTTCAGCAGATCACCGAAAATTGTCGGCGTCGGGCGGCCAGAGACTACAGTATGCAAATAGCCAGCGTGAAACTTAAGCAATTGATCCTTCCCCAACAAAACAAGCAGTCTGTTTTTGACCGGATGCGGGCTGAGCGGCAGAGAATTGCCAAACAGTATCGGGCTGAGGGGGAAGAGGAGGCCATGAAGATTCGGGCGGCTACTGACAAGGAAACCAAAACAATTCTCTCCGAGGCCTATCGGACAGCTGAAATTATCAAGGGGGAAGGCGATGCTGAGGCTATCCGGATCTACGGTGAGGCCTATGGGCGAAATATCCGCTTCTATCGGCTCCTTCGGACACTTCAGGCCTATCAGAAGTTTCTGAACGAGAAAACCACGGTGGTTCTCTCCTCAGGTTCCGAGCTGTTCAAGCTCCTGACCCAGGGGCAGGTAAAGGGTACCACTCAGGGCACGAACAATGATAAGAGCATAGCTGGCAAGGCTGCTAAAGCGGCTACCAAAGCAAGTGCAGACAATTTGGCCAGAAAATAGCAAGGAGGCAGGCGATCGAGATGAGCAAGGCGAAAACTGTTAGAAGGTGGGCAAAGTGGCTGCTCGGCATAGCTGGACTTGTCTATCTCCTGTCCGGCTTTTATCTTGTATCAACCAATGAATTGGGTGTGAAGAGGCGTTTTGGCCGGGTAGTCGATGCCAGGGTATCTCCGGGATTGCACTACCGCTGGCCTTATCCAATCGAAAAAGTGGATAAGATCAAGCCACAGGAAAAGAAGCGGATCAGTGTTGGGTTTGAATTCGCTGACCAGGCCATTGGTCGAGTCTCAAATCCGACTCAAGGAGAATTCCTGACCGGCGACCGCAATATCATCAAGATGGAAATGGTCCTCCAGTACTCTATTCTAGATCCGGTTAAGTACCTGTTTTCCTTTACTGATCCAGCGGCCATAATTAGAGACCTGGCCAAGGCCAGCCTGGCCAAAACTACGGCTCGGATGAACGTGGATGAGGTCCTTGAGGGGAACGGCAAGATAGCTATTCAGAATACGGTTCTGGCTGACACCCAGGCGCGGCTAGATGAGCTTGGTCAGGGGAGGCGGTGGGTCCAGGTAGCTTCGATTAACCTTCAGAATGTCTTTCCACCTCTTGAGGTGGCCGACGCCTTCAAGGATGTGGCCGCAGCCAGACAGGACCGTGACCGCTATATCAATGAGGCTGAAGGATACCGCCGGGAGAAAATCCCGCAGAGTAGGGGAGAGGCTGAGCGGATCCTGCGTGAGGCTGAAAGCTACCGGAATGAGAAAATTAACACAGCCCAGGGAGATGCCCAGCGATTCATCGAAATGTGCGCCGAGTACGAGGGGAGCGAGCAGGTTACTGCCTCCCGTCTTTATCTTGAAACTATGGAACAGACCATGACCAGGATGCAAAAGGTGGTGGTTGATTCCGACAGTCAGACAAAGCCCTTTGATCTCAAAATCATAGACCTTGAAGAATAGATAGACCTTGAAGAATAAATAGCGAAAGAGTCCTGAGGGTATTATGAACAACAAACTCTTTATCTCCATTGTGGTGATAGTTATTCTGATTGGGGTCATGTGGCTTACTGCCCCAAGAGGAGCTAAAGGCCCAGAGAGAGTCGAGGATGTCATCTGGAAGATGTTTTCCGCCGCCCTAGCTGGAGATACCCAGCAGTATATCGACTGTTTTTCCGGCCCGCCCCGTAATGTGCTGGAAGAAAACCGAAAGCAGACCACCGAAGCTGCTTTTCAGGACTACATCAGGCGTGATGTCCAGGATATTAAAGCCTTGTCGATCATAAACGGCCAGCAGGAAGATGCCCAGAGGGCAGTCTTTGAGGTCGAGGCAGTCTATCCCGATCGGAACGAGAATCAAATTTTCTCTCTCCAGAAGATTCAGGGGAAGTGGAAAATCGTGAGCATTTCACGTCCTGTGATCACCAAACAGCCGATTCCCTATCTGGAACAGGTAGTGAAGTAGATAAGAGGGAGGAGAATACCTCCCCTGCCTTTCTATTTCTTATACCCAAACGCTTTTTATACTCAAATATCCTTGAGATATGATCACAGAGGTTATATCGACCTCATGTTATTGAAGATTGAAGAGCGATTTGTGTTTGCCTTCATTATGATTTTAAATTAAACTGAGTGCTATCTTCCGGATTCCTGCTCCCGCAGAATAAGGAAATGACTAGGGCAAGGGAGCTAGGAATAATATCTCACTGTAATATTACGCTAATTATTATTGCACAGACAATATTTTTACAACTGTCCTATCTTCTGACTTATAAGATTTTTGAAATAGTTGTAGATAGCCCTCCCTATTGAGAAGACAACGGCACTCAATCCCCCCATAATCACGGCCCCAGCCGGAGCTGCGCAGCACACAATCAGAATGGAGCAAACCAAAAGTCCGCACAACATACTCATCAGCACCGGTTTAAAGAATCCCACTTTTAATTCTCCTTTCAGAATTTATTGGTTCTTTCAGATTTTATCATATATTTTCATAATTATGTGATATATTATACTTTTATATAATGATATCGCTCTTATATATCAGACACCATAAACCCTATATCAGAACAACCATAAACCCTCGAAGGGGCTTAGCTCTTATTA
>JAILZY010000057.1 GCA_023512255.1 bacterium
CTATTGTCTTTTACCTCAATACCCTTCCCCTGCAGCTTATCTACTTCTCCTAATTTTAAATATGGGGAACATCTGTAGGAATATCAGATGTTCGAGGAGTGCGACCGAATCAATCAAGTACGCTCTTTTTCAACCCAAAGTGCTGCTTTTTAGATAGGTCTTACCAAACTGGCCAGAATGGGAAGGGGGGAAAAAGATAAAGGGGGGGCTGTGGTGGCAAAGGATAAGGGCTGAAGGCAGGAAACCCATATCCAGCAGCAGGGAACCCATATCCGTATGAAGCATACCTGTATGGTGGGGCAAAACCAAGAGATGATGTTACCCCAAAAGCAGACTCTGGCCAAAACGAGGGTCTTGGAGAAAGATACGCACTCCCGATCGGCAGAGCAGCGGCCACTGTCCAAGGGGAGACATCAACAACCGGAAAGATTGGCTGAGAAGCTGGGAAAATTGGCTGAGATGGACTTGGTGCGGGAAAGGGTGTGGGAGCTGACAGCGGCGGATAAGGAAAGATAGGTGGGGGCGATGGGCTAACGTAGGGAGAAGAGGGAAATGGCGCCGAGGGAATAGGTTCACCCCTTGAGGGTGATGGAGCCGGCGGAGTAAAAACATATCCAACCATTGGAGCCGAGAGCATCGACTCTGCTTTCGGCAGATCAAATTGTTGCGCCTGCTGATAATGAGCCTGCCGGGAGCTGGCATCTTCAACCGCAAGCGAAATACTGAGGAGCATAGGATAAGCCAGTGAGTAGGTCATTAGGGGAATTTGAGAAGAAGCTGATCCTATCTGCGTCTTTGGCCCAGTGCCCCATGAGCCAATAGGCATTTTAGCCTCCATCGGAGGGCTGCTCGGAATAAGGGCAGTCGGGATAAGGGCAGTCGGGCTCTGGGGAAAAAAAGCCAGCCTGGTCGCTTCTGAAGCCTGCCGCACAGCTTCCTCCTCGCCATCAGGCAGGGTGCTGGCAAGCGGCTGGGTCTGGGGAATCGGTCCAAGTCCTATGCTGAAGTGGCTCGGTCTGCTCGGTCTTGGAAGATCAACTGATTGAGCGACGACTACCAGAGGGTGGAAGATGATAAGCCAAACTATAAAGAACAATACCTTCTTTTTTACCAAATCTTACTAAAACCTTATAGTCTATGGGGAGTAAATTTATTGTTTTTAGTTTTCTAGTTATTGAATGCCGGACCGTTGAAGTCAACGGCAGTGATACATGATGATGTAATAAATAGTGATGTATAGATGGTGCTGGAGGTTTAATATTTTAGCATAATTATATTACCATGACTAGAAGATCAAAGTCAAAATAAAAATCAACCAGGCAGATGTTCCCTGCAATTTCCCCTTCCCATTAAGGGGGTGAGGATAGTATGGGAGTCTTTAATAAAGATGGAAAACATCTATCAACCAGGGGAAATGTAGGGAATATCTTGTAAATTCTGGTAAAATTGGTTTTCGCTTGATCGGAAAAGAGAATTTATGCTATTTTAATTTTGTAATTTATCCAGCTTCATAAGCTCTATGTCAAGGTATAATAATTATCCGTAACTTACAGCCCACAAGACGCAAATGGGCTATTCAATTATCCTTTCCTGAAAGACTGATCCAATGATACCTGTAGGTAAGAATACCGAGCTGTTTTCTCTTGCGGCTACTATACTGGCATTTTGATTGCATTCTTAGTCAATAGAAGAATTCAGGAAATGGGACCCGAATTTTGAAAGGGGGTGTAAATCAATAAAATATAAAAATATAGTAGATAGGGAAGGTATATTAAACTCTCAATTAAATCAAATAATAAAAGTTAGTGAGGTATAAGCAGTGAAAAAGAAATGGTTTTTGAAGGTATTAGCAGCGGCGTATTTAATATTGATCATAAGTTCTTTGCCCTCATCTGCTCAGGCGCAATTTGGATTAAGCAGCCTCTATGGCCGTGGGCTCTACGGCGGACTCTATGGCAGCAGCCTATATGGCAGTCTGCTGGGCTCTGGCCTCTATGGCCGAGGGCTGTACGGCGGCCTGCTGGGCGGCGGTCTATATGGTATGTACGGCGGCCTGCTGGGCGCTGGCCTATATGGCCGAGGGCTGTATGGCGGGCTGCTGGGTGGTGGCCTATATGGCCGTGGGCTGTACGGCGGCCTGCTGGGCGCTGGCCTATATGGTATGTATGGCGGGCTGCTGGGCGGCGGCCTATACGGTATGTACGGCGGGCTCTATGGCGGCATGATGGGCGGGCTCTACAACAGTCTGCTGCTGAGCGGTGGTGGGCTTTCGGGTAGCAGTCTTTTGGGAAGCGGCCTTGGCGGACTCCTGAGCCTCAATAGCGGCAATGCAGCCCTGCAGGACTATCTGCTCAGGGTAACTGGCCTTGACGGAGGGCTTGGAGGACTGGCAGGTTTACAGAAGACCTATTGGGAGCTTGTCAGTCAGATACCGGCGCCGCCGACAACGAGCACAGTTGTTCCTGCTCCCACAACTACAACTCTTACCCCTGTGACCACAACTCCAGCTCCCTTGGCTACGACCATACCAGCAACTACTGTAGCCCCAGCTACTACCTCGGTTCCGGCAGCGGTTATCAGCGGACTGTGGCTGCTGTGATTTTAACGGGGGTGTGATTTTAATGGGGGGATTATCCCGCTTTGAGCTTGATTCTTACCCAAAGGTAATGCATAATAAGCGGGAGATTGGAAACCTCAATCTCCCGCTTGTTTTTTCTAGCAGCCTTTGTGGCGGCATTTTTGAATCTGGATCAAGCGATAAAAGCGGATATATGGATAGGGAAATAATAGCTTATTTTAGAGCCTGGTTTTCACAGTATGTGGCCACCTTCTCCTCTTCATCTGCGGAGCAGGAGCGAAACATTATCCTCAAAAAAGAGCATACCCTAAGGGTTTGTCAGGAGATCTTAAGTCTTGGCCACGATCTTGGCCTCACCGATCAGGAACTTTTCCTGGCTGAGGCCGCGGCTTTGTTTCACGATCTTGGCAGATTTCGGCAGTGGCAACAATACGGCACCTTCAGGGACGATCAGTCTGAAAACCACGCTCTCCTGGCCTTGCGAGTGCTAGATGAGCACAAGCTCCTGGCCAAACTCTCTCCGACAGAGCAAGAATTGATCCGCTGGGCTATTCAGTATCATAACACCCTGCATGTTCCTGAAATGGAGAACCTGCAGGCCGTGCAGCTCACCCGACTGTTGCGGGATGCAGACAAGCTTGACATCTTTCGGGTATTTCTCGACCATTTTCATTCTCCTCCGGAGCAGAAAAATTTCTCAGTCGAGTGGAATCTGCCAGACACTGACGGCTACTCTGAAGCCATATGGGCTGATCTTAGCCACCATCGAATATCTTCTTTGGCCTATGTACGGAATCGAAATGATTTCAAGCTGCTGCTTCTTGGCTGGGTCTTTGACATAAATTTCTTGCCTACTGTCCAGCGGATTTTGGAGCGAAAATATGTAGAGGAAATTTGTCGACTGCTGCCCCCTTATCCTGAAATTCGCTCCCTAGAAGCAGAGCTTTTGGCTTATCTGAGAAGATTGATTTTTTAAACCTAAAATACAAAAACAACCCCTCTGAGTTAAGTCAATCTCGAATTTTGAAAATCTGTTTTTCTCTTGCTATTGTGTCTAAGACTATGTTATAAATTTAGTTTTGAATATCTTTATTTTCATTGGATAAAAGATAGGGAGTTTTTGTGATCATTATGGGAAGTGAAAATCAAAACATACTGGAACCCCACCTAGAGCAGGAAGAGAAGCAGATCGTTCTGGCTTCAGAAATCCTGCCGGAAAATTTGGCGATTATTCCGATCAACGATCGCCCGATATTTCCAGGGATTATTATTCCCATCATCATTGAAAACGATATCCTGAAAAATGCCATTGAAACCGTTCACCACTCAACCCATAAAACGGTTGGCCTATTCCTGACCAAAGGGGAAGAGGAAAAGGAGACTTACGGCCTGGAGGATATATACCAGGTCGGAGTCGCGGCCAAAATTCTCAAGCTTATTCCTACGGAAACAAATGAATTGCATGTCCTTATCTCCTCCCAGGAGAGGATACGGCTGCGGGAAATCGTAACTCAACATCCCTATCCAATCGGAAAAGTGGAATACTACCACGAGGCTAGGTTCTCAATGAATGAAGAACTAAAGGCCTACTCGATGGCTATTGTCTCCTCCATTAAGGAACTGTTGAAGCTAAACCCCCTGTTCAAAGAAGAATTAAAAATATTTTTGACCCGCTCCACCCTGGAAGAGCCCGGCAAGCTGGCTGATTTTGCTGCCTCTCTGACCACTGCTGACCGAGAGGAGCTCCAGGAGGTTCTGGAGACGATCAAAATCAGAGAACGAATCGACAAGGTGCTGCTGCTGCTGCGCAAAGAGGTCGATGTGACCAAGCTTCAGGCCAAGATAACCAAGCAGATCGAAGATAAAATATCCAAGCATCAGCGAACCTTCTTTCTGAAGGAGCAACTGCGGGCTATTCAGAAGGAATTAGGGATCGTCAAGGATGAGCGGGCCGCGGCGGCCGAAAGATTCATCAAGCGGATCAAAAGGTTAAAGCTCAGCCCGGAGGCGATGAAGGTTGTCGATGAGGAACTAGAGAAGATTTCACTCCTTGAGCCTGCCTCTCCAGAGTATCATGTTTCCTACAACTATCTGGAATGGTTGACCTCGCTGCCTTGGGGAAAGCAGTCAAAAGACAATTACGACCTTGAGGCGGCCCAGAAGATACTCGACCAGGATCACTACGGCCTTTTGGATGTCAAGGAAAGGATCCTTGAATTTATAAGCGTCGGAAAGCTTAGAAAGAGTATCACTGGCTCTATTCTCTGCCTTATCGGCCCACCCGGGGTAGGCAAGACATCTCTTGGCAAATCCATTGCCCGAGCCTTGGGCAGGAAATTTTATCGCTTCTCCCTTGGCGGCATGAGGGATGAGGCGGAAATTAAAGGCCACAGACGAACCTATATTGGAGCCATGCCGGGCAAATTCATTCAAAGTCTCAAGGTTGTCCAGACCTCAAATCCGGTTATCATGCTTGATGAGATTGACAAGGTGGGAAAAAGCTTTCAAGGGGATCCTGCCTCTGCCCTGCTGGAGGTCCTTGATCCTGAGCAAAATGTGGAATTCCTTGACCATTTTATTGATGTCCGGTTTGACCTGTCCAATATTCTCTTTATTGCTACGGCCAATCAGCCAGATACCATTCCCAGCCCCCTGCTTGACCGGATGGAAATCCTGCGGCTTTCTGGATACGTTCTGGAAGAGAAGCTTGAGATTGCCAAAAAATTTTTAATCCCCAAACAGATCAAAAATCATGGTCTAAGCCGCAAAAAGGTGATTATTCAGGAAGATGCTCTCAGGCAGATGATTGACCAGTATGCCCGCGAGGCAGGCGTGCGGAGCCTGGAAAATCAGATCAAGAAAATCTGCCGCAAAGCCGCTCGCCACTTTGCCAGTGGAGAAAAAAAAGCCGTGATCGTAACGCCACAAAATCTAAGAGAATACCTGGGAATGCCACTCTTTGCCAAGGAGGAGATCAGCAAGGAGAGAATACCCGGAGTGGCCACAGGTCTAGCCTGGACCGAAACCGGAGGGGCTATTTTGTCGATCGAGGCCGCAGGGATCCTATCCAGGCGAAAGGGATTCAAACAGACAGGCCAATTAGGGGAAGTGATGATAGAGTCTTCCGAAATTGCCTATAGCTACATTATGTCATCCTTGCCAAGATATCAGGCTGATCCGAAGTATTTTGATCGACACTTTGTCCATCTCCACGTTCCGGCAGGGGCCACACCCAAAGATGGTCCTTCAGCCGGAATAACCATGGCTACGGCTCTACTTTCCTTAGTGCTGCAAAAGCCGGTCCGGCCAGATATAGCCATGACCGGAGAAATTACTCTCACTGGCCAGGTCTTACCCATCGGCGGGGTAAAGGAGAAGACTATTGCTGCCCGCCGGGCAAATATCAAGGAACTGATCCTCCCCTGGGAAAATAAAAAAGACTTTGACGAGCTTCCCGACTACATCAAGGAGGGGCTTGCGGTTCACTACGTCAAAAAATTCGATGACATCTACAACCTGTTGTTTGTTGATGATCATAAAGAAAATTCAAACCATTAAAGAAAGGGATAAGGCCATGCTGGGTATAGGTAAAAATATCCGACTGGAGAGAATTATTGATCGGAACACGGGTCGGACGGTTATTGTACCCATGGATCATGGGGTAACTCTCGGCCCAATCAAGGGCCTGGTTGACATGCGGGATATGGTCAATGAGATTGCCGAGGGAGGCGCCAATGCCGTGCTGGGACACATTGGGCTTCCGCTCCACGGCCACCGCAAGCACGGAAGGGACATAGGGTTGATTCTTCACCTCTCGGGCAGCACGGTCTGGGCACCGGATCCGAATGCCAAGGTTTTGGTCAATACGGTAGAGATGGCCCTAAAAATCGGTGCTGATGCAGTTTCGGTTCATATTAATATTGGTGCGGAAAGTGAATCACAGATGCTCCAGGACCTGGGCGAGGTATCGGTAAAATGTCTTGAGTGGGGAATGCCTCTTTTGGCCATGATGTACACCCGAGGTGAAAAATTCCAGGATGAAAACTCCGTCGAGGGCGTAAAACATGCCGCCCGGATCGCGGCCGAGCTTGGAGCCGATCTGGTCAAGGTAAGCTATACAGGCTCTCCGGAATCCTTCCGGCAGGTAGTTGAGGGCTGCCCTATTCCGGTTCTTATCGCCGGAGGAGAGAAGACTAAAAACGAACGAGAGATCCTCCAGATTATCAAAGATGCCCTTGAGGCTGGCGGAGCAGGAGTGTCAATTGGCCGCAATATCTTCCAGCACGAAAAAAAGCAGGCCATGGTGAGAGCGATCTGTAAAATGGTTCATGAGAATATTTCTGTTGAGGAAGCCTTGGAAATTCTAGCTAAATGAGAAAAGAGCATCTGCTGAAAAAAAGCCGCTTTTTTTCAGCCTGCAAGCAGCCAAAGGCCGGCTAGCCCGCAGCTTAATCCCAGCAGCAAGTTGGACAGATGATCAATTTTGCCCATAAGATCAATTCCCTTATTTCGGTACACAATCCCTAAAAAATAGACCGACAAAAACAGCCCGCAGAAAAAAACAGCCAGGGAAATCAGGATTCCGCTCAAGGGGAAAACGAGAGCAGTCATGGAGACCGCTAGGGTGGAGAAGTGATTGTGGAGGCTGCCAAGGCGGCTGAGCTTTCTGGTGCTGTGCTGATGAGTGTGATTTTGCTTGGCTTGCGGAGCATGAAAATGCAGGTGCTCATGCCGATGAGTATAAGAAGGGGGTTGATGCTCTGCGGCTTTTGATTCTGGCCGATCAAGCTCTTTGGGAGCATGAGCATGATCGAGCTGATGTGAGTGTTCGTGCTGGTGAAGTTGCTTTGGCGGTACCCAAAAAAATTCATACAAACTCTGCAATCCCAAGGCCCAGAGAGCGATTCCAATAGCAGGCCGGGATGAAAAATACCCCAGACCAGAGAGTTTAATTCTAAGCAGCCAAAGCGGGATGACTAAGGCCAGGACATATCCAAGGTGGATCAGCCCTACCTTGCCCGAAACCAGAGATGGCCGATAGTAGATCTCATCGGCTTGGTCGGAATTTAGAATATCAATGATATGATCTCCCCTAAGGCCATGGAAAAATCCAAGAAAAAATATCGCCTGAAAAATCACCATCTAACTACCCATAAAGAAAAGAGTTAATCAGCAACTTGCCGACCGCCAAAGCTTTAATCATTAACTTGCCGCCCGCCTTTTTCCCCTCTCGGAGATCACCGATCGCTGATTGCTCGCTCATTGCTCACTGATCGCTGATTCCGCACTCCTCAGGAGTCAAGTAGCACTGAGGATCTTCCATCCAGGGATCGCCGTAAACTCGCAGGGCCCGCACCCTAAAAGAGCCACCGCAGGCATCGATCCACCGACATCGGCTGCACTTTCCCTTGAGCAGGGGCTTTCGATTTTTTAGGCCAGCCATGATCGGATCTCGCGTATCCATCCAAATCTCCGAGAAAGGCCGCTCCCTGACATTCCCCAGGGTATAATCCAACCAGAATTGATCTGGATGCACATTCCCGCAAAAATCAATTTCACCAATACCAACCCCAGTTGAGTAAAGCCCTCCGCCATTCCAGGTCAGAAGCTCCATGACCTCTTTTGCCCGCTGCGGATTTTTCTGTTTCAGTTTCAAGTAGAGGTAGATTCCATCCACATGGTTGTCTACAGTCAGAATCTCTTTGGCCAGCCCTCGTCTGGCAAAATCCTCACTCCGCTCCAAAATGATGTCCATAGCTTTACGGGATTCTTCAGCCGTCAGGTCATCATTGCGGATATCAATTCCCCGACCGGAATAAACCAGATGATAGAAGCAGGCCCGGTCAATATCTTCAGCCTCAATAAAGTCAAAAATTCTGTGCAGATCCTTGGCATTTCTGCGGGTCAGAGTCAGGCGCAAACCTACCCGTTGCCCAACTTCAACGCAATTTCTAAACCCTCTCATAGCTCGCTCGAACGCGCCCGCAACCCCTCGAAATTGATCGTTCACTTCACCGATCCCATCCAGGCTGATGCCTACATAGGTAAAGCCCACCTCTTTCAGCTTGCGAGCCACTTCCTTGGTGATCAGGGTGCCGTTAGTTGACAGGGTCGGCTTAACTCCCTGCTCCAGGGCATAGGCAGCTAGCTCAAAAAGGTCCTTTCGGATCAGCGGCTCTCCGCCTGAAAAGAGAATAGCCGGCACCTTGAATCTTCCAAGGTCAGCCAGCATTGCTTTGGCCTCATCCGTGGTCAACTCTCCCTGATAGGGAATATTTTCCGAATCAGTATAGCAGTGAACACATTTCAAATTGCAGGTCCTGGTTGAGTTCCAGACCACAATAGGCCGCCTTTCAGAAGCACTCAAGGGAATACGGCTGTTAGTCAGCCCTTCCCAACCCTGGCCAAGCCTATGATGACTTTTGTTGATTTTTCGGCCATACCGAAGATCATCACTCGGAGTCTCCTCTCCGCAATACAATCTCGTAATGTTGATCATGATGATTTTCCTTATCAAGTTTTAGTGATCAGGAAGCAAAAAGCTTCTTCATCATAACTTTTTTTTTCTCGTTTTTCAATCCCAGATTAAAAGGAAGGGGAAAACCCTTTTAAAAAAGGGTTTTCCCCTTTCGCCCCTTTCCTAAAACTTTAATATCTTAATATTAAAGTTTTAGGAGGATGGTTTGGAAGGAACCCTTTTTCAAAAGGGTTCCTTCCAATTTTAAAAGGGTTTCTTCCAAAATTTTTCTTGATCAACTGCTCAAGATTTAGTACCATACGTATGTAGCAGGCAGGAAGGTACGTATCGCTAATTAACTCAAGGAGAAGCAGAACTATTCTTGGATTGGATAAAAAAAGTGAAGCTGCAATAGACAGCCGCACAGGCTCGATTCTGCTTGCGGGAAAAGAGGGTGCCATCTGCTGGCAACTTAAACTGGGGGAGCACCCAAGGGAGGAGCACTCAAAGAGGGAACACCCAAGAGGGGAGCACTCAAGGCCGCAAGAGCCAAAGCTGGTCTTGGTTATTGTCGCCCATTGCTCTGAAAAACCCCTCCTTCACTGGGGCGTCGCCTACACACCCCCCTGGGCTAGCGCTTATGAAAAATGCCCATCAGGCTGGGTTCTTCCGCCGCCGATCATCCGACCGCCAGAGACAGTGGATTGTCGGGATGGCCTGGCTGTGCAAACTCCCATGATTGAGGCGGGAGAAAGTGGCCTTTTTTCAATTACCATAACTATTCCAACGAGTCTGAATATCAGACAAATTCTCTTTGTCCTCTATTTTCCTCAAAGCCACACCTGGGATAACAACCAGCAACAGGATTATATCATCCCTCTGCCAGCAAGATCAGACATTCCACTGCTACTGACTCTTGCAGCTTCCCAGCAAGGGGAAGCCCCCCTGATCCAGTCGATTGTAGGACGAATCCTAGCCCATGAGAGCCGAAAACATTGGGAGATGGGGATGCGGCTTGAATTTATCGGCCATCTGCTCGATGAGTTTGAGCCAACTGAATCTGTGCTTAGCCTGCTTGAAATTTACTTACAGTATGCGGCTCAAGGCCATCTTCCCTGGCGCCGCCACTATGACCGACAGACTTACATCCTGGCCCCGAAGATTCTAAGGCTAGCTGAGAAAATTTCTAAACTCTTGCTCGCCTGGCGTCCCCGCTTTCTGCCGATCTGGCGGCGGATGCTGGGAAATCTCCCCTCATCAGGCCGCAATCTACAGGATATTGGCCTGGCTATCCGACTCAAGATTCTCGAGTGTAAGGATCACCAGATACGGATTATCTATGACCCATTTGTGTCTGATTTCCACCAGAAGCTCCACAATGCCAGCGGACCTGAAGATGTGGCTATCTGCCGAGCATATCTGGCCTTTCTGGACTCTGGGGGAGATATCAACCAATTCTATCAGAGCCTCTGGCAGGCAGGGTTAGCTAAGGAGGAGCGGCTGGATAATGGTCAAAAGGTGTTCATCCCACTTCTGGACCTCTACGGAGACTGTCGCTCCATTCGGCATCTTCCAACCTATGATGTCCAAAAAGCCCAAGCGACTAGGAAGGTTTTCGATGAGCTTCTCATCCTCCTTGAGAAGTTTTTCGGTGGTATGGAAGTCGAGGAGGCAATTGCCCTGGTCAAACCACAGGCTGATTCTGACCTCTGGCAGAAATTGCAAAACCTTTTGGCTCTGAAAGAAAAACAGAAGGCTCATGGCTCATCACCTCCTGCTTGCTTTGAGGCCATCTGCTCACTTGCTGAGCTAAGGCTTGAGCTTCGGTCAAGAATCCTACACATTAGCCTGACAAGCGATGACATCCGTAAATTTTTGCACCTTGACCTGGCCCTTGGAAACTATGCCAAAGCCCTGGCCGCATCTCTTCTCAATGCCCTATCATCCACTGACAGCCTCGACCGCAGCCACCACCGTCTCATAGAATCACTATTTTCTTGCTTTGATCTTCTCGATCTCCTTATCCTGCACCTTTCTGCTGATGCTCAGCCTGAGGCTGAGATTCCCGTAATCCAACAGCACCTTAGGCAGTGGCTAGAAAGGGGTAAGCGATGCGGCATAAAGCAGCAGACTCAAAAAGAGGGCAGTGCCGACGACTGGTATCTTGAGGGAAAGGCTATTTTGGCTCGTCTTGGCCATGTTATCCAGACCCAGGCAAGGAGCCGCATAGCCCTATATCAACCCAAAGCAGAGCTACTTGGCCGTCTGCTTGAGATCAGCCCAAAGGTTTGGCAAACCTTCAGCGAGGAGAGCCTGCGCCATGACTGGCTATTTTATCTTTCCCGGCTGCTCACTCTGGCTAGACATACCCTGCGGCAAATAGCTGGATGGAGTGCAACCGAGGTGCTGGTGCCTGGACGGGTGCAGGGGAAGGTAGCCAGGCTGGATGAACTCTCATCCTTGCCCTCTTCTTCTTTACTCGGTGAGGCTCCCCTGATTCTGCTTTTAGAACATTTGCGCGGCGATGAAGATATTCCTGAAGGCATAGCCGCCATGATCAGTCGAATAGCACGGGATAGGCTGAGCCACTTCGGGATTAGGGCCAGGGAACAGGGGGTAGTCTGGATCTGCCTTGAAGAGGAAGCCGACTACCAGAAGCTTAAACAGTATGAAGGAGCTTGGATCGAGCTTTTAGCCGATGAGAATCAGATCCGGGTTACAACTATTGCCCCACCTTCCCCTTGGGCTCATCCTGCTGCCGGAAAAGTCAAGAGCCGGGGATTTTCTCTGCCAGTGGTGCGCCGCGCTGGGTCATTAACTTTAGTCTATCCAGAACAGTATGAGCTTTCAACTGTCGGCCCAAAGGCATATCAACTTCGACTGCTCAGGGAGCGGCTCTGTGGCCAGGTGCAGGTACCGGACTCTATAGCCGTACCCTTTGGCGTTTTCGAGCTGCTATTGCAGGCTAACCCTAAAGCAAGCAGCGAATACCGCAAGATAACCGACAGCTTGGCCAGGGGCGAGGAGTCAGTGGCGGCGGCGGATAGTAGTCAGTTGGGCAAGCAACTTGAAGCCTTGCGGGAGCTGATCGAATCGCTCGATATAAGTCAGGATTACTGCCTCAGGCTAAGGCAGGCTGTGCAGGAAAGACTTGGCCCAAATGTCCCCCTGATTTTCCGCTCAAGCTCCAATGCCGAGGACCTTGAAGGTTATAGCGCCGCCGGTCTATATGAGTCTTACCCAGGGGTACATCTTGAGAAGCTGCCACGGTTTTTGAAAAAGGTCTGGGCTTCTCAATGGAGCCTGCGGGCAGTAACTAACCGCCTCAGGGCAGGGATCCCTCATGAAGAAGTTCGCCTGGCGGTGTTGATCCAGGAGTTGATTTTAGCCGATTATGCATTTGTGGTCCATACTCATTATCCCCTAGCCTCTGCTGGCAGTCAGGCTCTGTCTGAAAGCCGTAATCAACTATACATCGAGCTGGTCCAGGGCCTTGGAGAATCGCTAGTCGGAGGGTCAGAAGGGCAGGGATACCAGATCCTATATGAGCGAAGCTCAGGGGAATTGAAACGGATAGGCTTTGCCACCAAGGGGTGGCGCTGGATGATCGGAGCCGATGGTCTCCCGGTCAGGGTCGTCAGTGACTATTCAAACGATCTACTCTGCTTGGAAAAGGATAAATGGGCGCCCCTGATTCGCCAGGTTGCTCTGATCTCGATCATGATCGAAGCGGCTTGGGGAAATCAGCCCCAGGATATTGAAGGGGTAATTAAGGATGGGAAAATTTTTATTGTCCAGACCAGGCCACAGCAGATTTTCAAAGCCACTGACATCATCCATAAACCATGACAAACGAGGGAGAAGAAGGGAGAAGAAAAGACTATGACTGATCAATTTGTCCAGATCACAGAGATTCAGCCTCCCCTAGGCTCATCCCGCACCCTGTACATGCTGGAGCCCTTCGGCGTGATGGTAAAGGCTACTGCCTACCCCTGTTGCTCACCTCAAAGCCTGGTGGCGGAAATCTGGACCAATGCCATTGACAAACTCAGCCCAGAGGGTGCATGGCATGGAGTCCCCATGTACCTAAATTCATCACCAGCCGCAAATCTTCTTGAATTTCACGGCTCTTTCATGCCCACAGATCAGGGGCGATTCGAGTACACCGTCAGGGTCGGACTCAAGAAAAACGGACAACCCTATCCCTCCTGCTGGCAGTGGGCCGGAGCCTATGGGCAAAATGGAGCCTTAACCGTTCTCCCACCCTCTCCTGAGATGGACTGGACTCAAGGGCCGCAGGCTGAGGAGATTGCCCCTGGTGTATTTGTGGCCAATCTCATTGCTGCCTCAAAAGCCCCTGAGCTTGGCTTCCAAGCCGTATTGAATATGGCCGAAGAGCTTAATTTCGGCTTTCCAGAAGGCGGCGTCGAATATAAAAAGATTGCCCTGCCCGATGGCGCCCATAATCCGATTCCTTCAGAAAAGATTCTGGAGGCGGTATCCTGGATCAAGCAACAGGTTGAGCAAGGACGAAGGGTGTGCATCAATTGTCGGGCTGGAATTGGCAGATCAGGCTCAATTGGCATCGCCTACCTATATGCTTCCCACCCAGACTGGTCGTATACCGAGGCTCTCCAGGCCGCCTGGAGCAAAAAGCCAAATATTTATCCTCATCAAAATCTGCATCTGACCCTAGAAGCGCTCTTTCCCAGAAGGCCGAGGAAAAGCTGAAGGTTTTTTGGCCAGCCTCATTACCAGAAGCGCTCCTTTTTCCCAAAAAACAATTTTAAAAAATAAGTAGTGATAAAACACTTCTTGATACGATCTTACTTGGGTATAGTGTTCAATAATTGCTAAAAACCCACTTTTTTCGTATCAGGAGGGAAAGGCTTTGAGGGGCGATAGCCAAGAGAAGGCGCTAAAAAGATTAAAAAACCGCATTAAACTTTGCTCTCGCGGCATTACCCTGCCGCCTGGCTCAAAACCCGTACTTCACCTTCAATCAAAACAAGGAGGAGCAGGACCTCAAGGTGTGGCTAGCTATGTCGGCGAGTCTCCAGGAGACCACAGCAGTCAGATAAGCTTGCTGATCCTTCCCGAAGAACATTATCTGGCCCGATATGCTTTGCCAACATGTTGGGTAGAAAACCAATCGAACCGCATGGGTAAAGAGGGAAAGAGAAAGGTCTTGCAGGCAGATGGCGAAGATATCTTCTTGGAAAAGGTACCAAACAACTGGAGAGGAATATTGCCCAATGGCCGAAAAACTAACATCCTTTCAAAAGCAAGGTTTCATCCCTATGGGACCTTCTCGATCTGCCTGTATCGGAATTGCAGGCATCTTGAAAGTGACGAAGGGTGCAAGTATTGCACGGCCAATTTGCTGATCAATAAACTTAACTTCTATGAGCGGCTACCAGATCAGGAGAACCTCGATTACCTCACCTTGGCTATGGCTCACAATCCGATCCGCTCGGTTACCCTGACCAGCGGCACTTTTGAATCCCCAGAGAAAACCACCAGAGAACTGATATCTCAAGCCAGATTGATTAAGGAGAAAACCGCTCTGTCGATTCATGTTCAGATCGAGCCGATTTTCGACCCAACACTAATGAAGGAGCTGAGCCAGGTCAGCGACTCAATCGGCATATTCCTGGAATTTTTCGATGAGCGCATCAGACGACAAATCTGCCCCGGCAAAGCCAAAGCCTTCTCTCAGGAGGATTACCTGCGGAGTTGGGAGCTGGCCGTAGCCTGCTTTGGCTGGGGAAAGGTCTTCACGACCAATATTCTCGGTTTTGATGATGACTATGAGCTTATCCTGCGAGGGATTGAGAAAGCGGCTAAAGTCGGAGTAATGACCTCTCTCCTCTGGCTTCGGGTCGGAAGTCCCCAGTTGGGTGAGTTCGTTCCCTCATACCTTGAGCGAGATGAAGAGCTGCTGGTGCAACTCCACCTTGAGGCAGGAAAAATTCTGGTCGAAAACTCGGTGGATAGCCTGGCTGGGGAAAATTCTGGCTGCCTAGGCTGCCATGGCTGCAACGCTATCGGTGAGGCTATTTCCTGGGCGCGGCTGGCTTTACAGAAGAGCCACAAGACCACAACCTCAAATAAAAGTGAGGCCGCGGCAGTTAGCTAAAATTCTGGAGAGGTCAAAACCACAAGGGTGGCGGATTGAGGCCAAAAAAGAAGAGAACTTTAGTCCAGCCGCCCTCTTTTGTTTCACCACCTCTTTCTGGCTAAACCGGGGAAGGAATATCTACATAGGCCGCCTCGATCTGAAATCTTTCCTGAATAAGGTTAGACAGGGCCCGAATCCCCAAAGTCTCAGTGTGATAATGCCCAGCTACAATGACATTAAATTTGGCCTCTTCGATCTTTCGCACCAGGGATTCTTTCATATCCCCACAGATAAAAAGGTCTGCTCCGACCCGCTGAGCCTCCTCCCAAAGGTATGAGCTTCCGCCGCTGATAATGGCTACTCTGCCAACCTGCTCAGGGCCAAATCCAAAGGTCATAACCTCCTGCCGGCCATAAAGATTTTGAACTTGATCGACTAGAAGATCAAGGGCTTGAGGAGCAGGCAGATCAGCGATAAAACCAACATCAAGCGGTTTTAGATTTTGCATCCCAAGCTCTTTGCAAGCTAAAGCATTATTGCCAATCTCAGGATGAGCATCAAGTGGCAGATGATAGCCAACCAGATTGATGTCCTGGCCAAGCAAAAGAGCCAGCCGCTCCCGCAAGACACCACAGAGGCGGGGCGGATCCGGAATATCTCCCTTGAACAGGCCGTGATGAACCAAGATAAGCTCTGCCCTGCGGAGTATGGCCTCATGGATCAGGCGCTGGCTGAGGGTAACTCCTGAAACGATTTTATTCACTACCCGACTGCCCTGCACCTGAAGACCATTGTAACAGTAATCCTGAAAGCGGTCTGCCCCCAAATACTCATTGAGATAGGAAATTAACTCGTCTCGATCCAATGCTAAAAACTCTCCTTTTGTTTTTTAAGGAGAAAACCCTTTTGAAAAAGGGTTTTCTCCTTAAACCTCTTTCCTAAAACTTTATTAATAACCAAAGGGAGAAATTTTGACCAGAAGGGGAAATTTTCTACTTTTTGTACAGATCAACTATAACCCATATTGATATTTACATACTCTGTCGACAGGTCGCAGGTGTAAATCGTGGCCTCCTCCTGACCAAGGTCAAGATCAATAACAATCTGAATTTCTTTCCCCTCCATGACGCCATTGGCCTCGACCTCTTTCCCCGTACCGACGCCCTTTGAAACCACCTGCACCGGACCAAAGAAAACACTGACCTTATCCGGCTCAACCGGTATCCCTGAGTAGCCAACCGCCGCCAAAATCCGACCCCACATGCACCGTCCCCCGCTAAAAGATGTTTTCACCAGGGGAGATTCGGCCACCGAGTAGGCTATTTGTCTAGCCTCATCACGATTTCGGGCTCTTTTGACCTTAATTTCCACAAACTTGGTCGCTCCCTCACCATCTTTGACAATCATCTTGGCCAACTTCAGGGTAACATAGTTCAAGGCTTCCTGAAACCTGGCAAAATCAGAGCTGTCTTCAGTCATCAAACAGGGGTTTTGAGCTAGTCCATTGGCCAAAATGACCACCATGTCATTAGTGCTGGTATCACCGTCAATGGTGATGGCATGGAAAGACTGATCCACGGCCTGCCGAAGAGCCTTATTCAAAAGCCTAGCCTCAATGGAAACATCAGTGCAGAGAAAAGAGAGCATGGTGGCCATATTCGGCTTGATCATCCCGGCCCCTTTGGCTATACCAGCTAAATTTACCCTACTGCCTGAAAGATCAAACTCAACCGCGGCTGACTTGGCAAAGGTATCAGTAGTCATAATGGCTTCGGCTGCCTCAGCACTCCCATCACGGGATAGCTTGGCTGATGCGGCTAAAATCCCATCACGAATTTTATCCATAGGCAGCCTGCGGCCAATCATCCCTGTTGAGGCCACAATGATCCTATTGCTCGCAATATGCAAGGCCTCGGCTCCAATAGCAGCCATGTTTCTAGCATCTTCTAACCCTTGCGCTCCAGTGCAAGCATTGGCACTGCCGCTATTGGCAATAATGGCCTGAGCCCGTGAATCCTGAAGATGAGCTTCGGACACAATCACCGGCGCGGCCCGAAACGGATTGATAGTAAATACGCCGGCCGCGGTGCACTCTACTTCTGAATAGATTATGGCTAGATCTTTCTTATTTTTTTTGATTCCACAACTGACTCCAGCCGTCAGTATACCCCTGACCAGCGAAAGCCCAGCATCGACTTTTTCCCTCACTGAGGTCAGATCTTCTTTGACTTCAACCGAATAATCCATGCGATCTCTCCAATAGAACGCTGTGTGAACTTCTTGCCAAGGGAGTACAAAAGTTTCCCCCTAATTTAAGGATAGGGTACCGAAAACTCAAGCCCTGCTCTCTCATCCTGTCCGAGGATAATGTTCAGATTTTGAATCGCCTGCCCAGCGGCCCCTTTCAAGAGATTGTCAAGCACCGAGACCACGATCAGGGTCCTGGTCTGCTGATCAAGCACCAGGCCCAAGCGGCAGTAATTTGATAGGTAAACATCCTTAACACAAGGTATGGTACCCAGTGGGCTCACCAGGACAAAGGGCTCACGCTGATAAAACCGGCCATAGATATCTACTATCTCATCAAGGGAGGGATGATCCGGCCGCAGCGGCACATAGATATTGCTGAGGATCCCACGGCGCAGCGGCACAAGTTGCGGGACAAACAAGACCGAGACCTCGGTCTTGGCAAATAGGGAAAGCTCCTGCTCAATTTCAGGAACATGTCGATGCTGCCGCCCAAGGCTGTATGGTTTTATGTTCTGATCGCACTCGGTAAATAGATAGGTAGCTTCAAGTTTTCTGCCCGCACCGGAGATGCCTGATTTAGCATCAGCAATGATCGGCAGATGATCGCTTAGCAGCCCTGCCTGCAGGCAGGGAAGCAAGCCAAGGATGATACTGGTGGCATAACAGCCAGGGTTGGCAATAAGTGAGGCCGAGCGGATCGCCTGGCGGTGAATTTCAGGCAAACCATAAACTGCCTCCGCGGCCAATGACGGATCGATATGACTTTTCCCATAAATACGCTCATAGATTTTGAGGTCTTGAAACCGAAAGTCGGCACTCAGGTCAATGACAATCTTGCCTGAAGCCCTCAGCTTGGGTGTAACCGACAGGGAAACCCCATTCGGAAGAGCCAGGAAAAAGACATCAGCTTTAGATACAGCCACATCCAAATCAAACGCCTGGTATTCCAAGCTCAGGTAAGTGGGCAGAAAGGGGAAGCAATCCCGCACTCTCTTTCCCGCCAGCCGCTCAGAGGTTACATAGCTCAGCTCAAGGCCGGGATGAGCAAGCACAAGACGGACCAACTCTAGGCCTGTATAGCCGCTGCCGCCGATAACAGCCACCCTGGTCAGGTCGGATTTCACAACCACAAAGACTACCTCCACCCCCCTTGGGTTTCTCTGTTTCCTTATCTCTTGGAGAACTGATAACGAGCTCGTGCACCCCGCTGACCATACTTCTTTCTTTCTTTGACTCTAGGATCGCGGGTAATGAGGCCAGCTTTTTTCAGCTTCTGTCGAAGGTCTGGATTAATCTGAAGGAGGGCTTTTGATATGCCATGCCGCACAGCCCCTGCCTGTCCATAGATTCCCCCTCCGCCGACGTTAACAGAAATATCGTATTTATTGAGATATTCAGTCAACTGGAGCGGCTGCAAAACCATGGCCTTCATCCGCTCAGTAGGAAAATAATCCTCAAATGTCCGGTCATTGATAAGAATTTTGCCGCTTCCCGGACGCAGCCATACTCTGGCGACCGAGGTTTTGCGCTTGCCCGTTCCATAGTACTGTACAAGTGCCATACTCTTTATCTCTCCTTTCTTCCCCCACCATATTTTCGGTGTTGGCTAATTCAATCCATTTTTCGGTTATTGTCTATTTGTCTATTTTGATATTTTGTATTTATGATATACTATTTATTACGATATACTAATATACTATTCATTAAACCCTATATCAGAACAACCATAAACCCTCGAAAAGGCTTAGCTCTTGTTAGGGTTATGTCTCTCAGATGGTAGCTAATAAATAAGAGCGAATTTTATTGCCTATCATGGCAAGCAATGCACAAGGCGCTACCGATATTGCTCCGCCGTAAAAAATATGATCGATATCGACCTGTCCCCATCGGCTTGGTATCCTGGGCGGTCATAGGGATCGGGGCTGTCCAATTGCCATGCGGGTTATGACAGGTAACGCAGGTTATTCTCATGTTCTCATCAAGATGCAGATCTTCTGGAATCCGCATACCCTCTTTAGGCTCAACATCTATCGGATGAGTGCGGCCCAGTTTTTCTGCTGAATGACAGCTAATTCCATTGATTCCTTCATCTCCTCTAAGACAAGAGGCCGCAACCGGCTGCCTCAGACGGACATCCAAATAACTGGCTACAGCATTGGGATCGTTGGCATGACACACCCGGCAAAAGGTGTGGCTTTCATCATTCATAAATGGATGAGGATTCTCCTCATTAACAGCAAACAATTTGGCATAAATCAAAAACGTCAAGAACGTACAAAAGAGCATAAGCGATAAGAATATAACTCTCATCTTTTCTTTCACGGCCAACCCTGCCAGAAGGTTACAGCTTGTTGATGCTCCCTCGCCTCAGCAGCAGCATAAACTATAATTTAAAATGTTCAAGCGACTGTTGCAGGCTTGAAGATATGCGTGATAGACGATTCATGATACTCGTCAGCTCTTCTGAGGATACGGTTTTCTTTTGACTCAAGGCCTTCATCTCATCGAGCAGCAGCGGCAGCTCTTCTGATTTTTTGCGAATATCAAGTATTTTTTCCCTCAACTCCATAGTCATTCTGCTCAAGGCATCAGCCAGACTCTTGACCTGGTCATATTGGCGCAATCTGGTAACAATGGTCAAATCCCCCTGGGCAATTTGCTCGGTGGTTTTTTCAAACCGATAGAGGGGCCCGGCGACTCGATGGGAGATAATAACAGTCAAAGCCACGGTAGCCACACCAATGATGATTATGGCTACGATATTGCCAATCAGAACATTCGGAAGGATAAGCTCACCAGTTGTCTTTAGCTTTGAATGGGCCTCTGAGTAGGAATTACCCAGGTCTACCGAGGTCCGTTTATAGAGCAATCCCCCGGAGATGATACTGCCCAAGATGACCAAGAATAGAAAGAGGATAATAAATTTTGTTTGAAAAAGCCGCTGAATGAAATACTTTTTTCTCTTTTTCATACCCTCTTCCCTGGACATCGCTTTTCCTTCCTGGCTTTGGGATTGAATCATGAGAGTCTTAATTTGATCATGAGAGTCTTAAAAGTTGCGGCTTTTGCGCCTGATGCGGATGATCCGCCCCAGCGTATACCTTCAATTTCCGAAAAAGTTGCCTTCCCAGTCTGTTTTTAGGAAGCATACCCCTGACCGCTTTCCTAATCACCTCTTCGGGTTTTTCCTTTATCATCTTGCGGGCCGCCACTACCTTGAGCGCTCCTGGATAGCCGGAGTGGTGGTAGTAGAGCTTCTGCTGAAATTTTCTACCAGTCATCCGGACCTTAGCCGCATTGATGATAATCACAAAATCACCCGTGTCTATGTGGGGAGTAAATTCCGGTTTTGTTTTCCCACGCAGGATGACAGCAGCTTTTGAGGCTAGCCGTCCCAGGACCTCATTCTGGGCATCTAAAACGTACCAACACTTCTTCTGATCTTCTTCTTTGGCCATAAATGTTTTCATGTTCTACCTCATGTTACCTAACTTTCTATTCCTCATCACATAGCAGATGCAAAAGTGGCTATTCTCATCTTAACATAAAATAACTAGCTATTATATAAGCAATTAACTCGTAGTGTCAAGGAAAACTTTCGCTTTTTTTTCAAGCTGTCGGCTGATTACCCCTCATCAGCAACTCTTCAATTCTAAAGATATCTTCCGGTGTATCCACCCCATATGAGTCATAATCGGTCTCAATCACTTTGATCCGATAGCCGCTCTCAAGAACCCGAAGCTGCTCAAGCCTCTCAGCCTGCTCCAGCACTGAGGGTGGAAGAAGAGGAATCTGGAGCAGGAAATCCTTCCTATAAGCATAGATTCCAATATGCCTATATATGGGAAACTGACTTTGAGTGTCTGAATCTCGGATAAAAGGAATCAGGGAGCGAGAAAAATAGAGAGCAAAGCCATCTCGATCAGCTACCACCTTGACGCAGTTAGGGTTATGGATATCTTGTTTTCGCTCGATCTTGCGCTTTAAAGTAGCCATCAGTATCTGCCGATCCTCAACAGTAGCCTTAGCCAGAAGATCAATAGCCTCAGGACGAATCAGCGGCTCATCTCCCTGAACGTTGATCACTATCTCGGCCTCGATTTTTCGAGCCGCCTCAGCCACCCTTTCTGTGCCTGACTCATGGTTTGGAGAGGTGAGGATTGCCTGCCCGCCAAATGACCTGACCCGATCATAAATTCTCTGATCATCGGTAGCCACCCAAACCTCGTCGATCAGACAAGCTGCCCTGGACTGCTCGTAAACATACTGAATCATGGGCTTTCCCAGAATCGGGGCCAATGGTTTGCCAGCGAATCGGCTGGATCTATACCGCGCTGGGATAATGACCACAATGCGCATACTCTTTAACTCCTAAATAACTCCTCCTGAATAACTCCAAATTTTACCTCTTTTCGCTGGCCACTGTTCATATCACCAGCCAGGGTTTGGGAAAGAATATTTCCTGATACAGCCGCAGGGCAAAGCGGTCGGTCATGCCAGCAATGTAGTCACACACGGCCCGGTGGATATTCTCCTCCGAAGTTGCCTCCCTGGTGAAGTGATCGGGTAAAAGCTGTGGATGCTCAAAGTAATATTCGTATAGTTCTTTGATGATTTTTGAAGCCTTGGTGAATTCGCTGTCAGCTTTGGAATTATAATATACCTTCTGGTAGAGGTATTCCCGCAGGCTCAAGGTAGCTGATAAAACATCCTCACTCATGCAAATCCGCTCCAGGTCATGCTCTAGGGTAGTCTTAATGACATCGGTAACCATAGTATTAATCCGCTCGACCGTGGTCTCACCAAGGATTGCCCGGCAATCCTGAGGCAAATGCTCCACTCGTATAATTCCTGCCCTCATTCCATCATCGACGTCATGATTCACATAGGCAATGGTATCCGCTACCCGAACGATATCTCCCTCAAGGGTAAGGGATCTGTCTTGCGGAGTGGGCAAAAGCTCTGCCCTTCCCTTTGAGTGACGGAGAATCCCATCGCGGACCTCAAGGGTAAGATTGAGCCCCCGGCCATTTTTCTCCAGCACATCAGCCACCCGCAGACTCTGCTCCGCGTGCTTGAACCCACCGGGATGAATTTCATTTAAAACATCCTCTCCAGCATGGCCAAAAGGAGTGTGACCCAAATCATGTCCCATGGAAATGGCTTCCGTCAGGGTCTCATTGAGTGAGAGCGCCTTGGCAATGGTTCTGGCGATCTGTGAAACCTCAAGGGTATGGGTCAGCCGGGTACGATAATGATCACCCGAAGGTGACAGGAAGACCTGTGTCTTGTCCTTAAGTCGGCGAAAGCTCTTGCAATGGATTATTCGATCGCGGTCCCGCTGAAAACTTGGCCGGATGGGACATTCCTCCTCAGGATGGAGACGGCCTCGGCTGAGTGAGCTGAAAGCAGCTTTGGGGGAGAGTATTTTCTTTTCCTGCTCCTCCAGCATGGTGCGAATATTCATGGATTTCACCAGACTCCTGCTAGGATAGCTATGCGTTTTAAACCTTATCTAAAGGAGAAATTATACCACAGCTAGTCGCGGCCTGTCCAACAGGAGAGAGGAATTTCAGATGTTCCCCATGTTGAAAAAATAATGTTGAAAATATAAAGGGGAGGAGAGAAAATAAAGAGAGAAGAAAGTT
>JAILZY010000058.1 GCA_023512255.1 bacterium
ACTATTATCTTTTACCTCAATACCCTTACCCTGCGGCTTATCTCCTCCTCCTAATTTAAACATGGGGAACATCTGATCGGCCCTCTCTCTTTTGACAAGGGTAGAGAGTGGAGAGGATTAAACAAACAGCAGACATATAAATGACGTATAAATACTGAAAGCAAATTGACAACAGACGACAATATCTATGACATGCCAAGAAGTAAATTGTGCGGCAGGGAAGCTAGAGGGTGTAGTGTACGGTATAAAAGATCCGATTGCGGAATGGCCTAGAATTAAAAGAGAATTACGGACCAGGCCGCTGCTTCTTCTGATAAATTATGAAGGGGTTTTGGTTCCTACTCCATCCGTTTCGTCTAGCCTAGATTATGATCTGCGTGAGCTTCTGCTTTCTCTCCGGTCAAAGCCTGCTGTAACTGTGGGTATCATAAGTGGTCTTGGGTTGAGCAGTCTTCAAAATTTGGTTCGGATCAATGGTCTGTACTATGCGAGCCGCTATGGGCTGGAGATTCGGGGGCCGGAGATGGAATTTGTCCATCCGGTATGTACTCAGGGCAGCTCAGAGCTTCAGACCATGAAGGGCTCTCTTGAAGAGCGGCTGCGGGGAGTGAGCGGAATTGCGATTGAAGAGCAAGGGTTTTCACTCAGCCTTAGTTATCAGCAAGTTGTCGATAACAGTCAGAAGGAAGCGGCTCGAGACATAGCTGGTGCGGTGATTCAGCCATACGTGAATGCGGGGAAGTTCCGAATCGTGGAGTGGAAAGATAGCATGGAGATTATCCCGATGGTTAATTGGGACAAGGGAAGAGTGGTTAAGATGTTTGAGAACCTGATTTCCTCTCGCAAGACCCTTCCGCTGACTATCTATTTGGGCGCTGATTATTCAGATGAAGAGGCTTTTCGAAATATCAAGGGAAAAGGGATAGGAATAGTGGTTGGACGAAGGAATACCACCGCCGCTGGTTATTATCTCAGTGGACATAGTGAAGTGTTAGATTTTTTCCTGCTCTTGGAGAGTTTTTACTAACCCTGTGGCTCCTCGCCTAGGAGGCTAGACTCCTAGGCAGCCTTAAAATTTAGGGTTGTTTTCTTTTTTTCGCCTCCCGCCTTGATTTTCTATAGCTCTACACTTTTGCAGAAATTTCTTAACGCCTTGAAATCTTTAAAAATTACCTCTAATAGAAAATCCAGTAAAATCAAGGGTTCGGGAAAAAGTGCAAAAACATAGTTATAGCTATTTTTGATATAGCTATTTTTGATTTTTCGGCTATTTTATTTTTTCCAGAAGAATCTTATGGTTAAGCAGGGATATTTTTTTGATTTTACCATGTAAAATTTTCTGATCACCGAAAATATTCATGATCAGCAATCTATTTTCAGCCTCAGGCTTAATGATATCCACCGATTCCATAAAAAGTTCTTCTTTTCCTTCATGATCAATATAGGCATTTGCTTCACACACGGCTTTCTCTTATCTCCTTATTATTGCCTTGGATGGCTATGAGTTCTTTAATTTTTTGAATCAACTTATCAGTAAGGTGCGGTAGGGGTTCATATTGATAGCCGATTATGGATACGCTCTCTTGCGGCGTAGGCAGCAGGAGCTTTAAGGCATTGCTGCTAGCAATGGCTTCGGCCATTTTTGGGGTTAGCTCTCCCAGCATAGAATTGGCCATGATAATATGAACTGAGCCGATAATGATATCAACCTGCGGCACAACATATATGATGGCATTTTCTCCAGAGGCTCCCCGATTGGCACGGGCTTTCATCATGGCTGAAGTGGCCAAAGAATTGGTTCCCAGGGCAATGATTTCAAGGTCGCTAAGCTCATCTTCCTCTCGCAGCCTCTTGATGATATAGCTTCCGATGCCACCGCCATGCCCGTCAACAATTGCAACTACCAAAAGACCCTCCTATATCCTTCTATCCTCCCCTTGGCGAAGTTCAAAATTTCATTTGCCAAGATATTATTTTCCTACTTTAAGATATTAATCAACAAATCACTTTTTTGTCAAGCTCAGGAGAGGGTTTTCATGGCGAATCAGGCGTGGTACAATAATTTTTGGTTTAGCCGCTAGATGGCAGGGACTTTCCATGAGATGAGGTAATGTCAATGAGCCTATCCTCCTTGAGCCTATGCTCTGATTTGCCGGTGATGAAGGATGAAACCGTAGACTCGTTATTGGGCCGCGAGCTATTGGTTATTCAAGATCGGTACGGTTATCGGTTCTCGGTGGATTCTGTTTTGTTGGCCTATTTTGCTAGGATAAAAAGGCGCGATCAGGTTTTAGACCTGGGCTCAGGAAATGGCATCATCAGCCTGCTGCTGAGTAAGATCTACCCTGAGGCGATATTTCTTGCAGTTGAGATTCAGGCTCATCTGGCAGATCAGGCCTTGCGAAACAGTATTATTAACGGAGTATGGCCAAGGATGATGGTTGTGCATGAGGATCTGCAAAATCTCCCTCGGCTCCTTCGGCCTGGTTCACTGCAGGTGGTTATCTCAAATCCTCCTTATCAGTCGGTAAATTCTGGCCGTATCAACCCAAATCCCTCTAGGGCCAGAGCAAGGCACGAGGTTTTCAGCTCTCTTGAGACTTTCATTTCTGTGGCTGGCATTTTATTGAAAAACGGGGGTAGAGCCTATTTCGTGCTTCCCTCCTTTAGGCTGGCTGAGCTGATACTTCTTCTCAAAAAACATCATCTTGAGCCGAAAACCTTGCAGATGCTTTATCCCTATGCTTGGGCACAATCTCGGCATTTTTTGATCGAGGCGTATAAAAATTGCCAGCCAGGATTGCGGATTCTTCCGCCTCTGGTTTTATACCGAGAGCGGGGCATTATGTCTGAAGCTATCGAGAACATCTACCGTGATTTTCAAGATAAGATATAAATAATTATTTGCTTTCAACCAACTGGTAGCGTTATATTTATATATAGGCAAGTGGCTGGATGGGGGATAGTTCAAAAAATAATACTTGACAATTCTTATAGGGGTGAGTATACTATCTATTTTAGACGCGTATATATTGAATTGAATGAAATATATAAAAGAAATATAAATATACTGTTTCGGAGGGAGGGAAAATGATTGCCAGTTGTAAAGATAAGGGAAGACGAATCCTTTGAAAGTGCGTTGCGCAGGTTCAAGAAGCAGTGCGAAAAGTCTGGAGTCTTAACTGAGTTTCGGCGGAGAGAACATTACGAGAAGCCGAGTGCCAGAAGAAAGAGAAAGGCTATTGCTGCTCGGAAAAAAGCGCAAAAGAAGAAAATATGATTCTCATTGGGCGGAAAGTTGAACAAGTGTGATTCGGGATGTATCATCATCCCGAATCTTTTTTTTTAAAATGCCGCAGGGCAGAACTTATGCCGGTGAGATAACTCTATTAGACTAGATCATGAGGGTATTATTTTAAGGGATTTTATGGCTATTATCTATTATTTTATGGCTATTATCTATTGAGGTTTTAACTATTCGAATTCTTTTGATTCATCGAAAAGAGAATCTAGGATAAGGGCAACTAAAGCTTAACGGAAAGAAAATCTCAAGCTGCACTCCTGACAACCTGCCGTGGGCTCTCATAAAGCTTTGTGGACTGGAAATCTTGAAAAAACAAGAGATAAAGTCTTGCTCATGAGGAGAAGATTCTCACCTGCCTAGTAGGTTATTTCTATATCTATCTCCCCAGGGTTTTATTTGAATGTGGTTTTATAGAGGCTGTCATTGCCGATGAGTGAGAAAAGTGCATGTTGAGAGATTCCAAACCAGCGGGCGCAAAAACGGTCCCGTGGAAGCTCGGAAGGTGTTTTTTCGGTTATTTTTCGGTTATAACCTGGTGAGTTTTTAGCTAAGAGGGTTTGCTTGAAGCATTTGTCTCAAGAAACGGTATATCAGATAGTACAGGGTAGTGATATTATCGAGGTTATATCAGAATTTGTTCAGCTTAACAAGGCGGGGAAAGAATTTGTCGGCCTCTGTCCCTTCCATAAGGAAAAAACGCCTTCTTTTACGGTTAGTCCAGCAAAGCAGCTTTTTTATTGCTTTGGCTGTGGGGCTGGAGGAGATATCCTGTCATTTTTGATGAAATATGAAAACTGTTCATTTGTTGAGGCGGTTGAATTTCTTGCTCAGCGTCAGGGTATAACGATTGCTGAAAAGAAGGGGGAGCCTTTTGAGGATTCGAAAAGGAGAGAAAAGGAACTTCTTATTCAGATTAATGAATTGGCGGCTCAATATTACCATGAGCTGCTTATGAGCGGCTCGGCAGGAAGAGCTGCTCGCAAGTATCTGGATTTTCGGCAGATAGCTTTGCAGACGAGGAAGGAATTTTGTTTAGGCTATAGTAAAGATTCGGGAAAGGATCTGCTTTCCTTTTTACAGAAAAGGGATATTTCGCCAACTTGGGCCAAGGAGGCGGGGCTGATCTCTACCCCTCATCAGGGAGGAGGGGAGGGAGAGGGATATGATCGGTTTCGGGGGCGGGTTACTTTCCCTATTTATAGCCATGATGGCAAAATTATAGCTTTAGGAGGTCGAAAGATTGATGAGAAAGCATTCGGTCCCAAGTATCTGAATTCATCCGAGACCGGGGTTTATAGCAAAAGTAGCAGCTTGTACGGACTTTTCCAGGCTAAGCAGTTCATTCGGGCAACTGGATTGGCGATTGTTGTTGAGGGATACCTGGATTTTCTCTCTCTGTATCAGCGGGGATTTAAGAATACTGTAGCTACCCTGGGGACAGCGTTGACTCATGGCCAGGTGAAGCTGCTGAAACGATATACAAATAAAGTTATTTTCCTGTATGATGCTGATCAGGCTGGAATTTCAGCCACCTTGCGCGGACTTGATATTTTTCAGCAGCAAGATATTGATGTTCAGGTAGCTATGCTCCCCTCTGGTCATGATCCTGATAGCTTTGTTCGGCAGTATGGCCCGCAGGAGCTCAGCAAAAGGATTGCTCAGAGCAGACCGGCCATTGAATTTCTCATTCATCAATCTATTCAACGCAGCGGCATCTCGACCGTTGAGGGAAAAGTTAAGGCAACAAAAGAGATTTTATTAATCTTATCCAAAGTTTCAGACCCTTTGGTTCGAATGGAATATGTAAAACTTGCTGCCAAGCATTTGAATATAAATGAAGAGATGCTCGCAGATGAATTACAGCGCAAGATCCAGGAAGGGCGACGAGGCTGTTGGAGACAGGCGACGAGAGCGGGCTCATCCTCTCCATCCTTGAAGGAGGGGATAGATTGTGGGAGATTGCTGGCTGCGGCTGATGCCACTCAGGTAGCTGAGCGAATGCTCATGGGGCTGATCTGTCGCGGTCATGTCTCGATGGATGAGGTTTTGGCCGAATCTATCAATGAGTCTGATTTTCAATCGGAATCAATGAGAGAAATTGCCCAGGTAGTCTATTCTCTTTGGCGAGATCGGAAAAGACTGGTTTCGGAGGAGTTGATATTAGCTCTAAAGGACGAAAAGTTAAAAGGGGTGGTGTCTGGTTTTCTGTTTGAGGAAGTTAACTATGAAGATACCAAAAGGGTGTTTCAGGATTGTGTGGCCAAGATAAAGAGCCGTGAATTGACAAGAAAATTGCAATCCTTGCACCATGAGATAAAGTCAAGGTCAGAAAATGACTTAGAAATTAATAGGTTGTTGAAAGAATATTCTGAAATCAAGAAAAGGATTATTATAGGATAAATGCTCATTATAAGCTATTCTGATATAGAATGTAAACTATTTTTCTTGCCATTTTTATGTAGATGATTATATAATGGGCTAGAAGAAAGGAGAGAAAATGTCTAACGAAGTAAAGGTGGATCAGATGAAGCAGCTGATTTCCATTGGCAAGGAAAAGGGTTATCTAACCTATGAAGAGGTAAATGATTTTCTCCCCGATGAGGTTGTATCATCGGGGGAAATTGATGATATATTCATTATGTTCAATGAGATGGACATCAATATTATTGATGATGCCGAAAAGAACAAATTTGAGGAAAAGCTTGAATCCGAAGAGAAGATCAATGAGTTAGGTTTTACGGAATTAGATGATGAAGTCTCGGGTTCTTATGTTGGCAGGACAGATGATCCGGTTAGGTTATATCTGAGAGAGATGGGAACTGTCCCTCTTTTAACTCGTGAAGATGAGGTGCGGATTGCCAAAAGAATAGAGCAAGGCAAGCAGAGGATGCTGAAAGCCATTACCAAGACTCCGATCGCTTATCGGGAGATCATAGACTTAAAGAATCGGATGGTGGAGGGCCGTGCAGGGTCCAAGGATATTCAATCAGGGGAGAGTGAAGGTCTAACCCTTGAAGATGCCGAGGTAGAAGCTACAGGTAATTTTATCAAGATGGTCGAAGCGATCGAAAAACTCGAGAAGGAAATTCATGCTCTTCAGGCGGAAGTCGGCAAAAGGGATGTAGATAGTGCTAAGAGGAAGACTATCACGAAACTCATTCAAAAAAAACAAGCTCAGGTGGTCAAATTAATAAGAATGATTCCTCTGGATTCTCGACAGATTAATAAAATAGTTGAAAAAATCAGAATATTTTTAGAGCAGATTGACAATTGCTTAAAAGAGATGCACACCTTAGAGCAGGAGGCCGGCATAAGTTATGCTGAGTTGCGCAAGGCCGCAAAACGGGGCAAGCAGCCTGCAAGTGCCTCATCTTTACTTTCTGAAGAGAATCTTATTCATTATGAAAAGAGTTTGAGTAATATCTACCGTAAGATTAAGCGAGCGGAAGCCGAGGCTGGGGTGAGTGTCGAAGAGCTGCGTCAAATCATGGATGAGATCAAGGTAGGAGAGAAAGAAGCGGAAGATGCGAAGAGAGAATTGGTTGAGGCAAATTTGAGGCTGGTAGTCAGCATTGCTAAAAAGTATACCAATCGGGGATTGCAGTTTTTAGACCTGATTCAGGAAGGGAATATTGGCCTGATGAAGGCAGTAGATAAATTTGAGTATAAGCGAGGTTACAAGTTTAGCACCTATGCAACATGGTGGATACGCCAGTCGATTACAAGGGCAATTGCTGACCAGGCGAGAACTATTCGGATTCCAGTCCATATGATTGAAACCATTAATAAACTGATCAGGACCTCTCGTTCCTTAGTGCAGGAGGTAGGCAGAGAGCCGACTCCAGAGGAAATTGCTGAAAGAATGGATCTGGAGGTTGACAAGGTTCGCAAGGTTTTGAAAATAGCTCAGGAGCCGATATCCCTGGAGACTCCTATTGGCGAGGAGGAAGATAGCCACTTAGGTGATTTTATCGAGGATAAAAAGGCCGAATCGCCTCTTGATGCGGTTATCAGTATTGATTTGAGCGAGCAAACCAACCGGATATTGGAAACCCTGAATTATCGGGAAGAGAAGGTTTTGAGGAAGCGTTTTGGCATTGGTGAGCCGTGTGAGCATACGCTAGAAGAGGTAGGGCAGGATTTTGACGTTACCAGAGAAAGAATTAGGCAGATTGAAGCCAAGGCGCTTAGGAAGTTGAGACATCCGAGCAGAAGCAAGATCCTCAAAAGTTTCTATATGTGATATATATGTGATATTATGTGATAGATATACAAGTTTGTGTAATAGCGCAATCTGGTTACAAAAAACAAGTATAAACAGTAAATTTACTGCATCGTATAATCCTGAATCCAGAGCGAACAGCTGAAAAGGTTTATATTCCAGAATGTTAACTCACACATTTTGTGAAAGTTAACTGATTGATTTTAAAACGCAATCAAGCATTCGCTCTGGCATAAGGATAATCTTATCAAGGTTTTTAGTTATGGGATAGACTCTATGCCCCTTTTGGTGGGGGGGTAGGGTGTGGATTTTTGGGGCCCATAGCTCAGTTGGTAGAGCCACCGGCTCATAACCGGTAGGTCCCTGGTTCGAACCCAGGTGGGCCCATGAGAAAACCTGATTTGAAAAGCTGGCAGGTTCTGAAAATAATGAGAGAAGTCTCGACGGGTGAAAAAGTGCACAACAATGTTGTGCACTTTTTTTTGAGAAGTAGAAATTTTGCTGACTCCTCAAGGAAAGAAGAAAGAGGAAATTTGATTTCAAAAAATTTTTATGGTATAATGTTACTTTGTTAATAAGTGAGGAAACAGATATTGGACAAGCAGTTAGACCTACTTATCAATTTGCAGGATCTTGACCTGCAAATTCAACAACTGGAGAAGAAAGAGGCTGAAATTCCTTTGCAAATTAAAGAGCTGCAAAGGGAAATTGAGGGCTATAAGCATGCCTACGAGGCTAAGGTGCAAGCCGTTGAAAATCTTGAGAAAAACAGGAGAAAGAAAGAAAGAGAGCTAGAGGCGAAAGAGAGTGGCTTGGCGAAATTAAAAGATCAGCTCCTTTCGATCAAGACGAATCGTGAATATCAGGCCCTGCTGCACGAAATTGAGAATATAAAGCAGGAAATTTCTCAACTCGAAGAGGAAATACTGCTGATGATTGATGAGAGCGAATCAGAGGCTAAGAGGGTCAGGGAAATGAAACTCGAGATGGAAGAGAGCCAGAAGCTATGCAGGACGCGGATTGAAGAGAGAGAGCAAGGGTTGGTATCACTTCGTCAGCATAAGATCAGCCTTGAGTCTTCTCGAGAAACATTGCGGAGGCAGATTAGCCCTGAGTGGTTAAAACAATATGATAAGCTCAGGAAAAGCAGAGGCGGGTTAGCTGTAGTTTCTGTCAAGGATGGCTCCTGTCAGGGATGTTGTATGAGTCTTATGCCTCAGCTCTTTCAGGAGATCAAGCAGAACGATCAAATTTATTCTTGTCCGCATTGCCATCGCATTGTCTACTATAATGAGGAGAGGGAACCAGAAGCTGTTGGGTAAGAAGGATGAGAAGATAATTTGATTCATCCTCACTTTTGGTCATAAGCTTAAAAAAGCTCGCTCTTATTTATTAGCTACCATTGAGAGACATAACCCTAATAAGAGCCAAGCCCCTTCGAGGGTTTATGGTTGTTCTGATATTTTATGGTTTTTCTGATATAGGGTTTATGGTGTCTGATATATAAGAGCAAAAAAGCTTAAAGAAATATGTTTGGGGTGGCTCCTTCAATCAAAGCAGATCGGATGATCGCTGGTTGTCCCGCTTAAGTTTTTAGGGGAACCAGAGGAAAGTCCGAACTCCGAGGGCAGGGTGCTTCGTAACACGAAGTGGGGGTGACCCCAAGGAAAGTGCCACAGAAAATATACCGTCTTATCTAAGCTCTTTTTGAGTTAAGATAAGATAAGGGTGAAAAGGGGAGGTAAGAGCTCACCGCTTCAGAGGTGACTTTGAAGGCATGGCAAACCCCACCTGGAGCAAGACCAAATAGGAAAGCATATCTGAGCCGCCCTCTCAGCGCTTTCGGGTAGGTCGCATAAGGTGTCTGGTGACAGGCATCTTTAGATTAATGATCATCTCCTCAAACTCTTTGAGATTTGAGGAACAGAATTCGGCTTATAGATCTGCTTTGATTGAAGGGGAAATAATAATTCATATTGAAGATTTTATAAAGCTAATAGTTTTTTGAATCAAGGTAATGATAAAGGCGTAATAGGTTTGGAAATTAAACCGTCAGAAGAAAGAGATGATCTGTTCAGGGTAAAATACCTTTTGGTTGCAAGTCGATCAGGATTAGATTGCAGAATTAGCTTAAGTGGTATAATTATTGCTTTCTTATTACCGTAAGGATTTTGGCATATAGTATAAAGCTTGGGTATTCGACCTTGATCAGAATTAGGTTTTCTACATTAGGGGAGGAAATGAGATGCAGAAAAAATGGGCCCCGGGGGCAGTTTGTACCCTATTGACTGTGCTTTTGGCAGTATGCTGGCTGGCTGCTAACTCTAGAGAGCAGGCCTGGGCGGCGGATGAATATTCCTTGACCATTAATTTCAGCTCGCCTGAGTCAAATAAAGATATCCAGGTGTTGATCGAACTCTATGAATATGTCGAGAGTAGTGGCACGGTTGGGGCCCTGGCCGGGATGACGGTATGCAATACCAAAAGTAGCCTAAACCCTCCCAATGGACTACCGGTAACTATTAAGCTTCCCAAGGGGAAGAAATACCTGATGAGGGTTGAGCCCCTGGTAGGCCGCACCAGTAGTCAAAGTTCTTACCAGGCAAGAGAGGCAAATTATCAGACCCAATTCTATTCTCGGCACCGCACTGCTCAGGAGGCTATTGCTGATGAGAGTTTCATTGATACTACTGGCAGCGCAACTTCGGGTACCAAAACGATCTCTCTTGAGCCGGGGTATAAAATTGAAGGAAGCATAAAAAAGAGCGGATCCAATACCTATATTGAAGGGGTCACGGTTAAGGTTTATGACGAAAAAGGCCAGGTTGTAACCCGCTATGGGAAAAGTAGCGGCACAGGCGGAACAACTGGAGCCAATTATACAATTTATGGTCTTTCGCCTGGTAAATATTATCTGGTAGCAGATGGGGCTCCAAAAGGTTATATCCGCAAATGGTATAAAGGGAGCACAGGCACAGATCTTTTCGCTGAGGCTGAGCTCATTGAAATAAAAAACTCTGATGTTACTGGGAAAAATTTTTCCCTCGATGAGGGCCGCTCTATTAAGGGAACGCTGCTTGATCCGGACGGAGCCCCGATCAAGCATGCGGCCAGAGTTTATCTTTTAGATGCAGCTACCAGCAGCCCTTTGGGATGGTATTTTTATGATCCAAACAGCGCATCTTATGATGAGTTGTTAGCCAGGCTTACTTATTCTCAAACCCGTGGGCTGATCGATTTTTCTTATTTTAAGAATTCGCCCAACTACTTTATCGGGGGGCTTGATCCTAACTACTCAATTGGAGGGCTGCCTAGAGGCTCTCTGGGCGAGTGCATCTTAGTTGGAGTCGATCTCATGGGGAACTATGCCCCTTCAGTCTATAAAGATAAGTATTTTGTCAGTGATGCTGATCGAATTGTCTTGAAAAATATTACTCAGGATTCGGTTTATAATCTTCAGTTCCGTCGTTCAGTTACAATCGAGGGATCGGTTAAGGATAAGGCTGGCAAGCCCTTGGGTGGGATTATCATTCAGGCCGTAGATGCTCGGGATGAAACAAAAATTGTTCCACCGCTGGCTCAGACTGATCCCAATGGTCGATACAAACTGAGCGGATTGCCGCCGATTGGCTACAAGATTCAGGCGATTGATCAATATGGTCGAAAATATCTTTGGCAGTACTATAAAAATGCGGCCAGTTTTGCTCAGGCAACTACCATTCAATTTACGGATCAGAAATTGAGCGAATCACGTATTGATTTTGAACTGGAAATTGGAGGAAGAATATCAGGTTATGTTCGGGATGCTTCCTCCAATCAGCCAATACCTAAAATTACTGTTCAAGCTTTTCAGGTTGGAAGCGGTAGCCAATTAATGAATTGGCCGATAGCCTCATCTCCGGCTAATATAGGTATCAGTGAGTCTGACGGAAAATATGAAATCAGTGGGCTGCCTATGGGCCGCTATGTTCTTTGGGCCGGGCCTCCGACAGAGAATTATGTAGCCGTTTTTTACCGAAATAGTGATAATCTGAATAGCGCAGATTCTGTGGTGATCACAGATCCTAATCAATTGATCTCCTCGTGTGATTTTTCCTTAAGCAAGGGAGGAATAATTCAGGGTCGGATAACTGGTATTCCCGCCGAGGTTAAGAGCAATCTTATTAATATTCAAAATATTAATATCCACGTTACTCTGCAAGATGCCAAAACAGGCAAAGTAATGAATACGACTGCCGAAGAGATCGATCCTAATACCCTAGAATACAAAATCGTGGGTATTCCCCGAGGGGAGTATACGGTGAGTATTACCGATTTGAGAATCCCTCCGGAAATGGTAAAAAAATATTATAAGGAAAATGATCCTCGAGGCGTCTCTTCTTACAAAGAAGCAACTACGGTAACCATCGACCCGACAGCGGCTCAGCCCACCCGGATAGATTTTGTCTGGGATGAGGTCGGTGAAACCTTGAGGGGAAGGGTTTTGGCAGATAGTTCAGAATCAAAACCCTTGTCCTCTATTAAAG
Source organism: bacterium (assembly GCA_023512255.1). Lineage (GTDB taxonomy): Bacteria > SZUA-182 > SZUA-182 > DTGQ01 > DTGQ01 > DTGQ01. The sequence goes on from JAILZY010000058.1 coordinate 12,053, forward strand.
TAGAGGCTTATAAAGTGGAAGAGATGTCTGGAGAAGTGCTGAACACCGGGATTTATACTTTTACCAATAGCGAGGGGATATACTATCTGAGAGGCTTAGCCAAGGGAACCTATATCTTAAAGGCATCTGATGAAACGAATCATCTCTATCCGGCAGAATTTTATAATCCGAATGATAATGCCTTTACTACTGATAAGGCGGCTAGGATTACTCTTCCCCTGCTGAGTTCGAGCTTATCCTTTGATTTTAAATTAAATCGAGATTTTGGTATCATCAATGGCGTGGTAACCAAGGGGCCGGGGAGGGAAATTATTAAAGGAGGAGGGGTCGATCTTTATTCTGGTGAAAATTACCAGTTCTTACAGAGAATAATGACCGATCCAAATGGCCGCTACAGTTTTACTGGACTAGCCGAAGGGAGTTATAAGATTAGGGCATTTGATCCTGGAAGAGTTTATGTTCCTAGATTTTATACCTCTAGTAGTACGACCTATGCTTTTAGCTGGAGTGAGGGGGAGTCGGTGATAGTCAAATATAGTTCTCCGGCATCTAGCTTGCATAAAGATATCTCCCTAGACCAGCAGGGCACGCAAATCGAGGGGAAGGTAAGTAATGAGAGTGGTGATCCTCTGGCTGGTGCTATTCTTTATCTCTATCAGCCTGCTGGGGAGAATAAATGGTCTTTTGTGGCTGAGTATTACAATGCGGCTACTGATTCGAGCGGCAAGTATACTATCAGCGGCTTACCAGCAGGTAGCTATCGTATCTTAGCCTGGGACCCCACAAGCAGTTATCTTTCCAAAGAATATGATCTGACCTTGACTCAGTCGGGAAAGAGTGGAGTTAATTTCTCATTGCCGAAAGCAGATCCGAAAATACAATCGCAGAAAAATACGCTGGATATCTCAGAAGGACTAAATCTCTTTGCCTATCCGACTAAAATCCCGCTATGGTATCCTCTCTACACGGCTAATATTCTGTTGAATGAGTGGGCTCCAACAAGTTATATGTGGTCTATTGGAAGCGATCCCGGAATTATCAATCTCCTTCGATATAATCCGGAAAAAGAAAAATGGGAAAATCGTTTTGTTGACTTTTTGATTACCAATGGTGAAGGATATATCATGTATTCGCAGTCGGATAGGAAGATAAACTATTGGGGGGCTCCATTCTCTAGCCAGGACAGGTTGGCCATCAATTTGCATAAAGGTATGAATGTGGTCGGTAATATTGCGGCCAGTATAATTGATTACGACTCTTACCATCTGCTTAAAGAGTTAGCAGGAGAGGTAGTTGATATCAGGAGCTATGATCTTAGAAGAATGGATGATCCCAAAAGAATGGATGATTCCAAAAGAAGAGCAGGTAAGTGGTTAAGTTCGGTGTTGTTTTGGGGAATGCCCAGTGGAGATAGATTTCCGATTTCTTCTACCCAAGCTTATATTATAGATATGAAAGTTCCCCATTGGTCATGGTTACCGCAATAAGCTGTGGAGATTTTTTGGATAAGGGTGTGTAAAATTTTCGCTCTAATATGCAATAGGTTGCATATCTGTGTAACTGCTTGCTTAGCTTTTTATCAGCTTGATTGTATTTGATTAATCAAAAACCTAGTGAGGAGATATGAAAGAAAATTCATATAGGGGAGAATTTAGCCTTATCTTAACTCCAACTCAAGAATTTATCTTAGAGAAAGTAAAATACCTATCAAAGATGATAGGGCTTAATTCAATGAGCTTAATAGGTGAATGTATGCTTCTCCAATAGGCTGAGTGGAGAGGCGTAGAAATGAAGTATGGCATGGATATTGCAAACTTCTACCGTCGATAAGGGTGTTTTTTGTTAGAAAAATATAATTGTAAGGGATTCTACTTATCCAAAAAATTCAAACCTCAGTTAATAAAAAGCAGAGTTTGGGAGGTGATGTCATGATACATTACAAAAAAATTATAAAGGAGGTGACATTTTCGGAGGGTTAGTTTCATATTTACTTTAGTTATCAAAAAGTTTAGTAATTTATTAGTTATTAAGTATAGAGTTAAAGAGAGAGCTTTAAGAGATTGATGAGCTTATAATGGAAGAAAGGAAGGTTTATTATGAATAAAGGATGGCTTTTGAGAGTGATAATGGCGTGTGTAGCGGCTACAGTTCTGTTAGTAGGTGTCAGTGCTCATGCCCAATGGCTGCCAGTATCATGGTATTATACCAATCCGCTTTATTATCCCAGCTATGGATACACGAACCCTATTTCCGGGGCTTCAACCCTTTTAGGGTATGCACCGTTTAGCCCGTTCTATGATCCGGCTTATATTACTTCTTTGGCTTCATTGGCTACGCCTATTTTAATCCCATCATATGGGTATCCTTATTCTCCGTATGTTACCCCCTTCCCGTATCTGACTACTCCGGGCGCGGTATCACCGTATGTAAGCTTTAGCTATCCCTACTACACTTATGGCAGCCCGACCTTCTACTCAACCTGGTCTCTGCTGAATGGCGCTACTTACGGAGCTTTGCTCTAAGAGTTTTGTCTTAAAGAGCATAAAAGGGGAAAATAGATATAAAAAAGAGCCCGCAAGCTACCTCTTGCGGGCTCTATCTATATCTGCCTATATCTGCGGAATGTCGGATTTATTATCCATGTGAAAGACATTGGAGAGGCTAGGTTAAAACCTTCTGGCGGCAAGTATAGGTTGGTAAGTTAGGCAAGTAAGTTGTAACTTCCTTTTTTAAGGAAGTTATCCTGTCAAAAAATATTCGCTCTTATTTATTAGCTACCATTGAGAGACATAACTCTAATAAGAGCTAAGCCCCTTCGAGGGTTTATGGTTGTTCTGATATAGGGTTTATGCTGTCTGATATATAAGAGCGAAAATATTATTAGTCAAGAATTTTCTGCTTGTTCCCCTCCTTGATTTCCCTGAACCTGGAGATTTAACTCCTCTCGGCTCAGCCCCATAGTTTTCATATGTCGGTAAAAGGTGGCCTTATGAATTCCTAGGAGGCGAGCCGCCCGGGTAATATTGCCTTCGCTCTTTCGAAAGGCATTAATTATGGCCTCTCTGGTTAGCTCTTTTGATTTAAGTGAGCTTGTGGCTATATCGGCCGCAGCCGGGGTGATCTCAAGCGGAATGATATTCTCTTTCCTTGGCAGCAGGTCATATGGCGGCAGGCTCTTAGTTTCGGAAAAAGAAACAGGGGTAAGGAGATTTGAATTAGGGGTTCCCCAATGCTCATCCCCTAAGCGGGGAGAGTCGGCCTTGAAGGGGAGTAGGGCTACCTGTTGCCGAAGATCCTCAGATGATGGGTAATGAGGGACAATAATGGCCGGTTTAGTAGCTTTGCGGTTTTCTGGAAAATAAAGATTCCACTCTCCGGCGGCAAAGTAATCTCTCTCCTGTACCCATTCGTTCAGAGAATTGTGGCCGATGACCATGCCACGGCTTTCGACAAAAATTCGCTCCAACACATTGCGCAGCTCTCGTACATTACCAGGCCAGTGGTAGTCCTCCAATACCTTAAGAGCCTCTGGAGTTAGGCGAAGGACGTTGCGGCCGTAGCGATGATTTAAGATTTTTAGAAAATGATTTACCAGCAGCGGTATATCTCCCGGCCTTTCCCGAAGGGGAGGCACATGGATCCGAAACACTGCCAGTCGGTGATAAAGATCGGCCCGAAAGCGGCGCATCGCTACCGCCTGCTCTAGGGAGACATTGGTTGCCGCAATAATCCGCACATCTACTGGATATTCCTGTTCTCCTCCGACCCGTTCAAATTTGCCATCCTCTAGCACTCGCAGTATTTTGGCCTGGGTCTTGAGTGGCATATCGCCGATTTCATCGAGGAAGAGAGTGCCTTTATCAGCTCGCTCAAATCGGCCCTTGTGGGTTTTAACCGCGCCGGTAAAGGAGCCCCGCTCATGCCCGAAAAGTTCTGACTCAAACAGCTCTTCAGACAGGGCGGAGCAGTTTACGGCTACAAAGGGCATACTGTGTCGGGCACTTCGCTCATGGAGAGCCCTGGCCACAAGCTCCTTGCCTGTGCCTGTTTCTCCAGTAATCACCACTGGTGCTTCAGCAGGACCGTAGATATTAATCTTGTGGAATACCCTTCGGATTGATTCGCTCTGGCCGACGATGCCGAGAAAATTCCCCCCCTCTGGAAGCTGCTCCTGATCATCTGGAGAGGAAAGTTGTGCCCCTGGCTGATCTTGTTCAAAATTGTTCATGATTTTTCTATATGTTTTTTGCGGTTAGCCAACAGCCTGCCCTTCACTAACCTGCGGATTTTCATACTCAAGTGCCAGTTGTCCATCAGCAAGTGTAACCTTGATCTTGGCACCATCGAGAATTTCTCCTCGGATTAAGGCACGGCTGAGGCGAGTTTCAAGCTCACGGGTCATGAATCGTCTGAGTGGTCGAGCTCCGTAGACAGGATCAAAGCCTCTGCGGGCGATAAACTCTCGGGCTGGCTCGGTCAGCTCAAGAGTCAATCGTCTATTTTTGAGTCGTTTGCGCAGGTCATCGGCCAAAAGATCAACAATCTTTTTGATTTCTTCAAAGGTCAGCGGCTTGAAGAGAATAATCTCATCCAGCCGGTTTAAGAATTCAGGCCGAAAATGTCGCCGCAGTTCTCTCATCACTGCCTCTCGAGCCGATTCCTGAATCTCTCCCTGAGGGCTGATTCCCTCGATAAGGTATCCCGAGCCGATATTGCTGGTCATTATGATCACCGTGTTTTTGAAATCAACGGTATGACCCTGGGAGTCGGTTACCCGGCCATCATCGAGTATTTGAAGCAGGATATTGAACACATCCTGGTGGGCTTTTTCAATCTCATCGAAAAGAACCACAGAATATGGTTTCCTCCGTACCGCCTCGGTTAGCTGGCCTCCTTCTTCATAGCCGACGTAGCCTGGCGGAGCGCCGATTAGCCGGGATACGGTGTGCTTTTCCATATACTCTGACATATCAATACGGATCATGTTTTCTTCACTGTCAAAAAGGGCCTCGGCCAGGGTCCTGGCTAGTTCTGTTTTCCCGACCCCAGTGGGGCCGAGAAAGATAAATGAGCCGATTGGCCGCCGAGGATCCTTGATTCCTGACCTTGCCCGGATAATGGCATCGCATACCAGTTGCACCGCTTCATCCTGGCCTATTACCCTGGAGTGGAGAATCCGATCGAGGTTTAAGAGCTTTTCCTTCTCACTTTCAACCAGCCGAGTTACGGGAATCCCTGTCCAGCGGGAGACGATTTCAGCTATTTCTTCCTCGGTTACCTCCTCCCGCAAGAGCTTCCCTTGCCCCTGTTTCTGGGCTAGCCTGCTTTCTTCTGCTTTCAACCTGCGCTCAAGCTCAGGGAGTTTCCCATGTTTTAATTCCGCGGCCAGGTTGAGGTCATAGGCCCTTTCAGCCCGGCTGATTTCCTGGCGCAGATGCTCTATCTCCTCCCGTAGAGCCTGGACTTTGCGGATAGCCTGTTTTTCTGCCTCCCACTGGGCTCTCATGGAATCCCCCTTGGCTTTCAGCTCAGCCAGTTCTTTTCGCAGGGTTTGGAGTCGCTCCTGGCTGGCAGTATCTTTCTCTTTTTTAAGAGCTGCCTCCTCGATCTCAAGTTGCATGATCCTTCGGGTTACCTCATCGAGCTCAGCAGGCATAGAGTCCATTTCCGTGCGGATCATGGCACAAGCCTCATCCACGAGGTCGATGGCTTTATCGGGCAGGAATCGATCGGTGATATAGCGGCTTGAGAGTACAGCCGCAGCTACCAGGGCGTTATCCTGAATTTTGACTCCATGATGCACTTCAAATCGCTCCCGCAGCCCTCGGAGGATAGAGATCGTGTCTTCGACTGTTGGCTGATCAATCATAACTGGCTGGAAACGGCGCTCTAAGGCTGCATCCTTTTCGATATACTTTCGGTATTCATCCAGGGTAGTGGCGCCGATGCAGTGCAGCTCTCCGCGGGCCAGCATGGGCTTTAGCATATTACCAGCATCTATGGCCCCTTCGGCTTTGCCTGCTCCGACAATGGTGTGCAGCTCATCGATAAATAGCAGGATTTGTCCTTCACTTTGCTTGATTTCCTGAAGAACCGCTTTCAGTCGCTCTTCAAATTCACCACGATATTTGGCTCCAGCCAACAGGGCTCCCATATCGAGAGAAAAAATAGATTTATTTTTTAATCCTTCTGGTACATCGCCGCGCACGATCCGATGAGCCAGTCCCTCGACGATGGCGGTTTTCCCTACTCCTGGCTCGCCGATCAAAACGGGATTGTTTTTTGTTTTCCGGGATAGAATGCGTATAACCCGGCGAATCTCAGAATCACGCCCGATCACCGGATCAAGTTTTCCGCTTTGCGCCTCTCGCACCAGATCGCGGCCGTAGCGCTCCAGGGCCTCATAGGTTGCCTCAGGGTTGGCGCTGGCTACTCGCTGGTGTCCTCTGACCGAGGTCAGAGCCTGCAAGAATCTCTCTCTGGTTATATTGAACTGCCTGAGCGCCCGGCCAGCCGCACTTTTAATCCCCTCATCAATCATGGCTAACATGATGTGCTCTACAGAAACATATTCATCTTTCAGCCGCTTGGCTTCATCCTCAGCCTTGACTAGAATCTGACTCAAGGCCGGGGTAATATAGATTTGGCCTGGCTGGTGGCCAGGGCCAGTTACGCTTGGCCGCCTTTGTAAGCTGCGTTCAATCTCGGTGCAGAGCGGCTCGATGGGCACATCCATTTTGTTCAACAAGCGGGGGACTAGCCCCTCTGGCTGCTCCAGCAGAGCCAAGAGCAGGTGCTCACTGTCAATTTCCGAATGACCGTAGCGCAAGGCTTTAGTTTGGGCCTGCTGAAGTGCTTCCTGCGATTTTTGTGTTAAGCGGTTCATATCCATAAATATCTTAGCTCCCTGTTAACCACTTAAAAAATAATAAGGATTTTCACCTCGCCATACTTAATTGGTCCTTTCGCTAAGTGCGTAACACAAAGTGCGCAGCGGATCAATTACGCTATCAATCGTAGCGGCAGGCCTTATGCCCACCAACAGCTTGCGCACTTTATTAGCGAGAGAACCACTTATTGATTCCATAGAGAATATGATATACTATAATCTTTTGTATTGCAATCTCTTGTATTGCAAAGAGAATTATATAGTAGCGGGTCAGGAGAATTATTATCCAAAAGATGAATAGTTATTACCATAAAATAAACGTATGGCCAGGCCCTCCTTCGGGAGAGACCTGGCCGTGTCGGGTGGCAAGACCTTTTTCGAATATGTTTTGACGATAAAAAATATATTTTGGTGATAAAATTCCCCTTGAACAATAGCACCTTAGGCTACATTGACCGTGATCCGCTTCGGTTTGGCCTTCTCCACCTTTGGCAGATGAATGACCAAGGTACCGTTCTTTAGGTCGGCACTGATTTTTTCCTGATCCACTATCTCGCTGAGCTGGAATTGGCGGAAAAAATTCAACAGGGTATATTCGGTATAAACCGGATTGCCTGGGGCTAAATGCTGGGTCTTTCCCTGAATGGTCAAGACATTATTGTCAACCCTAATATCGGCATTTTCCTTACTTACACCAGGCAGATCAGCAATAACTACAAGTCCTTCTTGGGTTTCGTAAATATCGACCGGAGGAGTCAGATAACGCTCTTCCTGGCGGGTTTCCTCACGGGTGGATGCCTCAGTTGTTTTTACAGTAGTAGTTACGGGAATAGTTCTTTCAGCCATTTTTCTTTCCTCCCCTCATAATTATCCTACATTAACAGTAATCTGTTTTGGTTTGGCCTTTTCAGACTTGGGCAGTGTCACCAAGAGCAAACCGTTTTGGTAATCAGCTTTGACTTTATCCGCATCCACCTCAGATGGGAGCTCTATAGTGCGGGTAAATTTGCCACAAGCCCGCTCGCTGCGGTGATAAGCCTCAGGCTTAACCTCAATGCCGGCTCCGGCTACGAGCTTTTCTCCAGAAATCGTTAGGCAGTTATTAGCCAGGGACAGGTCAATGGTTTTTGGGTTAACTCCTGGGGCCAGTGCCTCGACATAGTAGTTGTCCTTATCCTCGTTGAGATTAATCATTGGATATTGGCGGGCTGATCGTCCTGGAAGGAACGATACCCGCGAGAAGGGAAAGGTCCACTGTTCAATGGCGTTGAAAATTCGGTCAAACTCGCGGCGCAAAGACTCCATTTCACGGAAAGGATCTCGGTAAGCCATAAGTATACCTCCTTTAAGTGTGAGAGTGGTTAAAAATTTACTCCTTGCCGAAATAGTCTAAAAATTAATTATTAGGAAATATTTATATTTCCTTGACAACTTATAGCCAATGCATATATTGTGCCAAGCTATGGTAAAAAATTTTTTATATAAAAATCAAGATCTTAACTCTGCTGTCTCCCCTGCTCTCTCCTCAGCTTAAAATTCATGAGAGCCATGTTTCACCCCTGCACCGTCGCCCGCGACATCGTAAGGCGACGCTGTCACTGCCCTGCTTGTCGTCACTTTTGGGAAAAAAATGCCAGACCCCAGAGGCCCTCTGACTCATATTCCATAATTCCCAAAATAATAAAAAAAGAAGCTTCTTTTTTGATGATTATCAAATGACTGTCAAAAATTGGCATCTTGCTAAAATTGAGGCAAGGCCGCTAACCATAATGGGAATAGCCGTTAGTGCTGAAAAGCTCATCACGGAGTTAATCAAGGGAGTGCCCGGATTTTGTCATCGCCCTGACTTATAGGGGAAGTGATTTAAATGCCCATAACTATAAGTAGCTAAAGGCGTTTTAAGCAATAAACCTGATAATTTTAGGATGGCACTGAGTTTGCCCATATTTTAGTCAGTAACTATTGCTTTGGCACTTTTTCTCTGAAATCCTTGAATTTTACTGGATTTGCTATTATAGGTAATTTTCAACGATTTCAAGGCGTTAAGAAATTTCTGCAAAAGTGTAGTCAGTAATCAGTAACTCCTAGGAGAAATGGGATAAACACAAAATGTACTTTATTGAAAGGAGAATACAATGTCGACCAAAAGTAAAGAAGAGATACTATCCCTAGTTAAAGAAAGAGATGTCAAGTTCATCCGACTGTGGTTCACCGATATTCTAGGAATGGTAAAGAGCTTTGCCATTACAGATAATGAACTTGAAGGAGCGCTGGAAAACGGTATGGGATTTGATGGCTCATCCATTACTGGGTTTCAATCCATCGAAGAAAGCGACATGATTGCCATGCCTGATCCAGATACCTTTCAGATTCTCCCCTGGCGTCCAAAGGAAAAGGCCGTCGCGAGAATGATCTGTGATATTCTCACTCCAGACAAAAAGCCCTATGAGGGAGATCCCCGCTATGTTCTGAAGAGAGCCCTCCAGAGAGCCAAGGATATGGGATTTGATCATTTTTATACTGGTCCTGAGCTTGAATACTTCTATTTCAAGAATGATCAGGCGGCCGAAATTCTGGACAAGGGTGGATACTTTGATCTGACTACCCTGGATGTAGCTAGCGATATGCGCCGCGATACCATTTTGGCTCTTGAGCAGATGGGTATCCAGATAGAATATAGCCACCATGAGGTTGGCCCCTCGCAGCATGAAATTGACATGCGCTTTGCCGATGCCCTGAAGATGGCTGATAACGTTATCACTTACCGAGTAACCGTCAAGGAAATTGCTCAGCAGTACAACTGCTATGCCACTTTCATGCCCAAGCCTCTCTTTGGTGAGAATGGGAGCGGCATGCATACTCATCAGTCATTATTTCGTGGTAACAAAAACGCCTTTTTTGATGCCAATGACAAGTATCATCTCAGCCCGGAAGCTAAAGGGTTCATTGCCGGACAACTGAAGCATGCTCGGGAGATGGCCTCGATCTTTGCTCAGTGGGTCAACTCATACAAGAGGCTTGTACCTGGCTATGAAGCTCCGGTTTACGTTGCCTGGTCGAGGAGAAACCGCTCGGCTCTCATTCGTGTCCCGATGTATCATCCGGGCAAGGAGATCGCCACCCGAGCAGAGCTTCGCTGTCCTGATCCGGCCTGTAATCCCTATCTTACCTTTGCCGTAATTCTCCATGCGGGTCTTGAGGGGATTGAAAAGAAATATCCTATGCCAGAGCCGATGGAGAAAAACCTGTATCATCTGACGGCAGAGGAGAGGAAGGCGGCCGGGATCGAGTCCCTGCCGGATAGCCTGGGTGAGGCTATCGCCCTGACTGAAAATAGCGAACTTGTGCGAAAAGCCCTTGGCGATCATGTGTTTAGTCGCTTTATAGCCCTGAAGCGAAAGGAATGGGATAACTACCGTATCCAGTTGACCAAGTACGAAATAGAAAACCTTTTGCCTATCTTGTAAGGCAAAGGAAAGGATTCTCCTCATAAAAATAAACGCTCTTATTTATTAGCTACCATTTTAGAGACATAACCCTAATAAGAGCTAAGCCCTTTCGAGGGTTTATGGTTGTTTGATATAGGGTTTATAGTGTCTGATATATAAGAGCGAAAATAAAAAGCTCACACTGGGTCGCAAGGTTTACCCCTTGCGGCCTAGGGGGAGTTTTAAAAGGTTTTCACTACCCAGGACACTTTTATCGTCACTCCTGCGAAAGTGGTAATCCATGTATATGGTTGCAGAAACCCTCTGAACTTCCGCCTACGTGGGAATGACATGAAATGCCTAAACCTTAGAAGGCATATACAAAACCGGAAGATAAAATGTGTCCGCTAGTAAGAAAAGGTTCTAGTTTAAAGTAAAAAATACTATTTTTTTTACTTTTATTGCCTAAATCTTAGGCATTTTGGGACAGATGTTCCCCATGTTGAAAAAATAATGTTGAAAATATAAAGGGGAGGAGAGAAAATAAAGAGAGAAGAAAGT
>JAILZY010000059.1 GCA_023512255.1 bacterium
AACTTTCTTCTCTCTTTATTTTCTCTCCTCCCCTTTATATTTTCAACATTATTTTTTCAACATGGGGAACATCTGGATCTGAACTTATGGTTTTTAAATTTTTTTTTCTTTATGGTATAATATTTTTGCCTACAAAATAACATCAAAGAAACTAAGGAGAACAAAAAATGGGAAATCGACTAACTTCCTTCCTTTTTGGCAAGGAAGAGAGGGAAAGAAAGATAGGCAAAGCCATAGGGATTGATCTTGGCACAACCAACACCGTGTTTGGGATTAAGAGGGTTCATACCGAAATCCTAAAGAATGCCGAACAGGAAGAGCTTACCCCATCGTGTGTTACTTATCGAAATAAGAAGTACATTGTTGGTCGGGCTGCTCTAGCTTGGAGGAAACAGGATCCTGAAAACACTATTGTCTCCATCAAGCGAATCATTGGGCGCAGTTTTACTAATGAAGAGGTGCAGAAAATAATAAGGGAACATAAGGTAAGCTACCAGATCAAACCCCTGTCGACCGGTACCGAGCAGAGCATAGCAGTGGTGTTAAATGGCCGAGAGCACACGCCGGAGTTTATTTCCGCCCTGATTTTGAAAAAAATCAAACAGGATGCTGAAAAAACCCTGGGCGAGAAAGTAACTCACGCCGTGATTACCGTGCCCTCATATTTTGACGACAAGCAAAAACATGCTACCAGGGCCGCCGCGGCCCAGGCTGGTTTCAAGGTACAGCGGCTTTTGCCGGAGCCGACAGCCGCGGCCATCTCCTTTGGTGTTGACCAGACGCGGGACAAAAGTATCAACACCATCCTAGTCTATGATTTCGGCGGCGGCACATTTGATATTTCAGTTCTGACTATGGTTGAAGGGCAATTCATCGAACAGGCCAAGGGTGGGGATATGTGGCTTGGCGGCAATGATATCGACAACCTCCTGGTGGAGCATGTCTTTGGCCTGATCGAAAAGGAATATCCAGGGATAAAGGTCAAGGAGCTGATCGAGAAACTTCCCCCGGAGATGAAAAACCGCTTTCTGGGTGAAGTGCGGGAAAAAGTGGAGAGAGCTAAGATTCAACTAAGTGAGCAGGAGACAGCTTACTTTGACCTTCTGGGCATGTTAAAAGATGAAGAGGGGAATATTCTGAATATTGAGGTGGAAATTACCCGTCGGGAGTTTGAATTCCTGATTTCGCCCCTGGTTGAAAGAAGCATTAGCCTTATGGACGCCCTATTGGAGGGGCTTCACTATACTCCGCAGATGATAGATAAGGTGCTCCTGGTTGGCGGCTCATCCTGCATTCCGCTGGTGCAGAGGAAGGTGGCGGAAAAATATGGTGCCGACAAGGTCATGATCCACAAAAAACCTATGCTCTCGGTGGCTGAAGGAGCAGCGATTCTCTCTCATCGGCTTTCGGAAAGCTACGAGTGCCCAGGGTGCGGGAGAGAGGTGAATCAGAGTGATAAAATTTGCAACCGCTGCGGATTTGATTTGGATAAGTATTTGATAGAAACCGGCGTGGTTGATATTGTTCACTCTGCGGCCCATGACTACTACATCTGCTTGGAAAATAATCCCCGCTATCTTCTGGTGGCTAAAAATACCCCCTTGCCGGTAGAAAAAACAGAAATTTTTCGACTGGTTGACCCGGATCAGAAACTAGTTCATCTCAAATTCTTCAATCTAGTGAATGACAAAGAAGAGCCTATCGGCGATCTATGGCTTGGCATTGGTGAGCAACCCTCCCAAAAGCAGCTAGCCGCAGATGAGAAGAACAAGGAGGTTAAGCCAGAAGAGATAATCTGCAATTTTCGGATCGATGAAAATAATATTATTGAGGTATCAGCCAGAATGAAAGATCGGCCTGAGATTCAGATCTGCCGGACACTGTCGCGAGGGAAGGCTGATGAGAAGCTGTTTTTGGCTCTTGAGGAAACCATCCACAAGGCCAATGCCGATCAACATCAGTTCTATGCAGTTTATGAGCTGATCCATCGCTCGGTTGATATTATTCAGGATATCAACCAGATCGTTGATCCTGAGACTGGAGAGGTCAGAGAGGATAGATACCAGCAGGCTAGGCAAAAGCTTGATAAGGCCAAGAAGATGCTAGAGCATGATGAATCTGTCCGGGGAGTAATCAATTATGCCAAACTGATGTTGAATAATTATCAGCCCCTCATTGATCCACAGGGAATAGAGGTCTTGGAAAATACGCTCCAGAAACTTGAGAAAAGCGATAGCGAGGGAAGCTATGAGGAAACTATCTCCTTGGTTGAAGAATTAGATGCTGAGATAAAAAAGCATCAGATGGTCGTGATGTTAATAGAAATGGAAAGAGCCTATAACTACTATCGAGAGCATAACTCTCCAAAGGCTGAGCGTATTTTGACCTATCGAGATAATATTGTGCAGAGTTTGGAGAGATTAGATCTTTCCAAGCTTACCTCTTTGCTTGATGAAATCATGCCAGAAGTCGTTGAAGTTGCAGAAATTGAAAGATCCCAGAAATTAACGGTAGAGAAAGGAATAACCAAATAGGGATGCCAAAAACTAAACAGTATTGTCCGATCTGTGGGAAAGATCAGATCGGGCCGGATCAGCAGCGCTGTCCTCAGTGCGATGCGGACCTGACCTGCTTTTGGGTTTTAGATGCCCTGCCGGAGCAGAGTGAGGTGGTGGCTAGCCCTTTGGGAATCAGGAAGATGAAGATATGGGGGCTGATAGGGGGCGGGGTTTTAATCCTGCTGGTCGTCAGCCTTGGTTGGATGCTTTATCAGAATCATAAGGTGGCCAGGACTCTGGCGGATAATCAAAACAGGCTGGAGCAAGTTAACAGGACCATGCTAGCTTTGGTGGAGAAGATTGAGGCTGAAAAAGAAGTCATGAAGAAAGAGGCCTTCCTGCAAAAGATCAACAGCCAGCAGAGGGCTTCAGAAAGCAAAGATCTTGAGCGTAGAGCGCCTGAGGCAAAGCCTGAATCAAGCCAAATAAAGCCCGAACCAAGTCAAGTAAAGCCCGAACCACGCCAGGTGGTCAGGCAACCACCGCTATCTCGGCAGACTCGGATCGTCAGACCGAAGCAGGAGCAGCGGCCATTCTTTTGGTATGAAACCACAGATAAGGATACTCTGTGGTCTATTGCAGACCGCTTTTATCACAATGGTCGATATTATCCGGTATTGCTGGTTATGAATCCGCAGGTTAGCCTCTATGAGATAAAAGCTGGTCAGCGACTTAAGATATTGAAAAATCCAAAGGATGCTGTATATGTCTTCAATCGCTCCATTGTCCGACAGGGCTCGGTTGTTTTCTTTTGGTACCAGATCCAGCCAGGAGATAGGCCGCAGACCTTATCCAGAAAATTCTACCGAGCCGAAGATCAGTATTCTATAATCGAAAAACTGAACCCCAACCTTCGCTTTGAGCCTGGTCAGAGGATTAAAATTTGGCTACCAGATCTTTAAACCCGACCTAAATAACTTTTAAGGGAATCAAACATGAACCAGAATCTTCAGCCAAAGGAAATAAAATATAGCCAAGGGTGTCCGAAGGATGATGGTGAAAGGAGGAAAAGATATCGAGAACTCCTAGAAAAAGGAGAAAAACTTTTCCAAAAAGAAAAATTCGGATCAGCTAAATATCATTTCGACCAAGCTTACCAGATCTGCCCATCGGAAGAGATTCGGCAGCGAATTCAGCTCTGTGAGGAAAATGCTCAGAGGATGTCCCAGGCTCAAGCTTTGGTGAGCCAGGGGTATCAACTTGAGCGGGAGAAAAAGCTTGAGAGTGCACTCAAGGTTTTTCAGCGCTCTCTAGATATCTGGGATAATAAAGAAATCCAACTGGTTGTGGCCAGACTGCGGGCCAAATTACCCAAACCAACCCTTGCCCCTGCTTATCAGGCTGAGGCTGAGCATCGCTATGAGGAAGCTATAGCACGCTATCGGGAGGTTTTGGAGCTTCAGGATAATCCGCAGGTCAGGGATCGTCTCGGAATCTGCCTGGTGAAGAAGGGGGCCTATGCTGAGGCAGCCAATATCCTTGTCTCGTCTTCCTCACAGGAGCCAGAGGTCCTGTATTATACAGGATATGCCTTGGCCAGGATCGGACACTACAGTGAGGCCATTAAGCGATGGGAAGCGATCGGTGAGAATGGGTCAGAGTTGGCTCGACAGAGAGAGCAGCTTATTGAGATTGCAGTCAGTGATCTTATCGACCGAGCAGCAGGGGGGGAAGGAGAATTTGAGGCCGCTTACCAGGAAGCAGTTAATCTACTCAGATGCTGTCCTGACCATCCTATGGTTAGTGATTGTGTTAGGTTGATGAGTCTTGAGCATCTTGAGCACCTTTGGGCTGGGGAAAAATTCGAATCCATGCTGCAATTTCTCTTATCAATAGAGACAGAAAGAGGAGAGAGCGAGGAATTTTTGCCCTTTATGTTAGCCAAGGTCTACTTTCGGCTGGCTGAAGGATCGGCTCAGTACCTGAGGCCAGCTATTGCCTTTTGGCTGACGGTTATCTATAACCCGAAATACCAGCTACCTTCTAGACTTAAGGCTGAGAGCTTGAGCCCTACTGCTGCCATCGAGGAGCAAAAGCAGCTCATTTTTGATCTTGAGCATAAGCTTGAGGAATTGGTTACAGAGTATAAACTTAGCCAGGGAGAGGAAAGCCTGAAAGAGGTCCTGATCCATTGGGAGATGGAGCGGCAAGCGATTACCTTTCTTTATGAGGCGGCCAAGGAGGAAGAGTCGCTGGCTGAAATCCTGTGTACGCCAGCCTTTGCCGAGCGCTTTGGTCTATCTTCGCTGGTTCTTGGGAGATTACGCACCATAAAACACCGGTGGGAGCAGGATGAGCAGTTTTGGATTGTAGGCGCCTCGTTCTCTTTGGCCCGCTCAAGTCTTCTGCTGCTGAATCAGGGCAGACTAAGAGAGGCTTTGGCTGCCTTGCCAGCCAAAGGAGAGAGTGGAGATAGAGATGATGAGTTTGTTGACTACTGCCGACAGAGGCTTTTTTTGCGGCTTGGCATCGAGAAATTGCGAGCGGGAGAGGTGGCCAATTTGAAGAGATATTTCACTCAGGCTACTCCCCTGATTCAGCGGTTTAAAAAGTATGAAACAGAGATTGTTCAACTTGCTCAGGAAATTCCATTTGATCCGCAGAGGCTGATCAGTATGGATGAAGTGCTTCAGAGTTTAGTCCGCCACATAAAATCTAAGCAGCTTTTGGATATCGCCTCTTATATCATGAGCTACAAAGCCAATGTCCTGCATGGTGAAGGATTGATCACAACTCAGGATGCGGAGCGCATTTGCCAAAAGGCCCTAGAGCTTAATCCGGATAATGAATTTGCCAAAGATGGGCTCAGGGAAATGGAGCTTCATTATAAAATAGAGGATATGGCCAAAGCATTGCGCAAGGGAAATTTGAAAAAAACAGCCGATATTGTTGCCAGCTCACAGAATGAGGAGATAAAAGAGACTTTTTTTAACCTTATTGACACTATTCTCTATGAATTTGAATCTATGCCCTCATCTAAGGAAAAGAAGATTGCTTTTTTAGAGGAGCTGTATCAGCAGTGTGAGAAGGTCGATACTGAGCATCCTGTTCTATATGATATTTTGGATAAGATGGAGGCTGTGGAGGAGGAGGATCGCTCATCATGAACCCTTATAAAATTTTGCAAATTGCCCGGGATGCTAGCCAGCAGGAGATTGTCCAGGCAGTGGCCTTGGCTCTTCAGAGAAAGGATTATTCGGTCCGGCAGGTGGCTGAGGCTCAAAAAACCCTAATGGACCCAAGGGCTAGAAGGGTAGCTGAATTCATTTATCTTCTGGATAGTCAACGGTGGGCCCAGGGCTTGAGCTTGCCTAAAGAGCGATTGAGCCTTGACCGCCTTGAGCTTATTCATTGTTTTGATAAATTTTAATTTAAAGGCAATTGGCTCAATGTCAGACGCTTCTCAGCATAGAGCTAAGGAATTTCTACGCCGCAGGCTGATTGATTTTCAGAAGCGGATTGCAGACCTTTCCTTTGCTCTGGCCTCTCTTCAGAATGATCATCAGCAGTGGGAAAAGGAATTTTACCTAGAGCTTTTCGAGGTTCTCGATTCATTTGAGAATATATTTCAAAGTATCGAAGAAAGGGAACCTCAGTGGGATAAATCTGCTCGGGCAGCCATGCAGAGCTTTCGCTCTATCTATCGGAAGATTTTGAGAATGCTTTCTCAGCGGGAGGTAGAGCAGATTGAATTTCCCGATCAGAGGGCAGTCTTCGGTCTATGCCGGGTGGTAGAAACCAAAACCGTGCCTGGGATGGAAAATGAGCATATTCTGTCTGTTTTGCGAAAAGGATATCGGAAAAAAAATGGTGAGATCCTTCGTCCGGCTGAAGTAATTACGGTTTTGAATGGCTGATTTGTAGTAACTTTCCACCTCTCTCCTTCGTCAAATTATTGAATATTTCTTTTGTCATCAAAATTGTCACCAAAATCGAAGCCAGCAGTACTTTGTATATTCAAAGTTCATTCACATGTTCAAGGTTCAGGGGGGAAAGAGTTTTAACGCTTTTAGTTAAAGGGAGGATTTGATCTATGGTTCATAGGGTGCGGTTTAAACTTTTGGTTATTGTTTTCTTATTGGCAGCTACCTCAATGGTTGTGGTTCATCGGAGGAGTGCTCAGGCCTATTATGGCTTTGGCGGCCTCTATGGAGCAGCCGGGCTTTATGGTGGGCCCTATGGTGCTGGGCTTTATGGCTATGGTGGGCTGGGATTATCCGGGCTTTACGGATTGGGGGGATTAGGGTTATACGGCCTCGGCGGTCTTGGTTATCCATATGGGCTATATTATCTTGGGAATGGTGCGCCAGCCCTGGATAGAGTCGCCGATGTTCTCCTCACCACCGGTGGAGGGACAAGCACTCTTTTGTCTACCATAGCTGCTACGGCTCCGGTTATCCCCACTGTGACTGTTACCATCCCTATTTATCCTGATCCTACGGGTACCTATTACGGTAGTTGGACCAGCGCCTTAACTTCCACCACTAATGTCATGACCATGAGCCTTGTTTATGATATTCTGACCGTTTCCATTACTGGAACAGCCGGGCTGCTAACCAATAAGCTCATTCCGGTAGCTATCAATGTGGCTGGCTTTAATAATGCTCCTACCTTCACCTTGAGCGGCACTTACTCGAATCCACTCACCCTGGTTACCTATACTCTGGATTTGACCTGCACCTTCACTCCGGCGACCTTGACTCTTCCAGCCATTATTCAGGGAACTTACTTTATTCATGACTCGCTGTATCTAAGAATTGATGCTGGTAATTTTTCCGTAGGACGGCTATAATATTTGAGCTGATATTTAAGCAAGCTGATATTTAAGCAAAATTAGGGAATAGCCTCCGCTCTCACGGTGGCTATTCTCTTTTTTATCTTGAATAAGTCTTTCCTCATCTTATCAATTTATCCCCTTGAAATAGTTTCTCCGATCCCCTAAAATAGCATTTGTGCGCGGTCAATATAACATTTTCCCGGGAAAGGATTTGTATGATCAAAAAAAACTTTATTGACGCTAACAGGCTGTTGCTTGACTCATTTGCTCTGGCCCGCCAAATCTATGAAAGTGGATTTTTGCCCGATCTGCTGATAGGCATCTGGAGAGGAGGTACCCCCCCTGGGATCGCTATTCATGAGTTTTTGACCTTCAAGGGCCTCAATCTAGCCCATACAGTGATCAAAGTGCATTCCTACCACGACATCGAATGCCCTGGGGAAGTACAGATTGATGGCTTGGAGCATGCCCTAGCCTTAATTAAGGAGGGAGACAAGGTCCTGATTGTGGATGATATTTTTGATACCGGGCGCACTCTCGATACCGTCATTCGAACTATTCAGAAAATGGCTGGAGAGAAAAGACCAAGAATCAAAATAGCCACGGTTTTTTATAAGCCATGCAAGAACCAGACTAACATTGTCCCCGACTTCTACCTCCGAGTGGTTGATCAGTGGGTTGTTTTCCCACATGAGCTTAAAGGGTTGACCGAAGAAGAAATTCGACAAAAAGGAGAGGACCTCTACCAGATTATTTACGGATAAGGGGAAAACCATTTAAGGGGAAAACCCTTTTGAAAAAGGGTTTTCCCCTTGTAACCCTTTTCCTAAAACTTTAATAAATATTAATTAAAGTTTTAGGAGGATGGTTTGGAAGGAACCCTTTTTCAAAAGGGTTCCTTCCTTATGGCTGAGATGAAGCAGGTTCCAAGGCTGCTGTCATTCTCCTGGTAGACAATTCCAGCCCGTGTTTTTGGATCATATGGAGTGGCATAGACATAATCGGATGATTCACTCTCCGTGCCATATTTATTATATGACTTGACCTTGAGCACATAGGTTGTTTCATTGGTCAACCCGGTAATGGTAAAGGAAGTAGTATTTCCAGCATCTTTTTGAACGCTAGGATCTTCTCTGCTGGTTTCAATATCATTTTCCGTCCGGTAATAGACATGGTAGCCTACGATATCCTCATCAGGAGGAGCCTCCCAAGTCAGGTGCACGGCCCGGTCGCTTACCGTAGCCACAGGATTGGTGGGAGCAAGGGGAATTCTGCTGATGCCATGTTTGCCGAACTGGTCTTTGATCATAATCGCCGTGTTCTGGTCATGATAGAGGCGGCTCTCTTGATCTAACACCGCTTGCAGGTAATCGCAAAAGCTTGTAGCTCCAGCATAGCGGGCCTTGTGGAAGATAATGTCGGCAATTTTTTCGCCTCCTTCTGCCGCTAGCTTCTTTCGGACATCCCACATGGCCTGAGACAGAATCAGACTGTTGGCATAAGCATCATCACCGTAATCATCTGGATATTTCAGAGGCCGATCCTCATCGGTGTTTAGGTTTCGGACATAGTCATGTCCTATCCAAAAGCCGCCGTCGCCGATCTTGGCTCCATCAATGCCGTTAGCGGGATCATGGGTTAAAGCCGCTGCCCAGTAGTCGGAGAAGGCCTCATGCATGGCGTCAAGCTCGGTGGTAAATTGAGGCTGCTGTGTGGTCGTATCTGTGCTGGTAGTAGCAAGCCCTGGGTCAGCAGGGGGCAGGAAGAAGGAGTAGAAACTCTCAGTGATCGCATGTGTGTATTCATGGTAGATGATATCGGCAAAGAGGGAAAAGTCGCGATATCCATCCACTTTGCCATCTCCTTCTCCGAAGTAGATCCGGTTTTCTGGAGTCCAGAAGGCATTGGTATAGTAGTCTCCCCATTTGACGACAGCTTTTATGGGGCCCTTTTTCCCACCTCGCCACATGCCATCGTATTTACTGTCAATCTCCTTGATATAGCGCAGCATCCTGTTGATATGGTAGTAGACGTTTAATTCATTATAGCTGCTGATGCGAAAATAGACGCTGAGGCTATTAGGATCGGCAGGCGCAATAGCATTATTCGGATTTTCAGGATCCCAGATAAAGTAGGTATAGTTAGGATCTTGAAAATCCGGATCATTAATGTTTTCAACTACCCAGACAGCATCCCAGCTATCTTCGTTATACACCTCTACGTATTTTCCGGCCAGTTTGGCGGCAATGACCAGTTTGTTCGGGAAAACCTTCTTCCCCAGCCAGGTAGCTGGAAATTGGAAGTTTCCACTGGCATCGGTTTTAAAATTTCCTCTCACGGTGTCATTGGGGTTGATGAGGCTTTCTAGGATGTCGATATCGTCGATATTCCAGCCGCAGAAAATTCCTGAGCTGTCAGTTGGCCCCATGCCCCAGCGGAGGCGAATCTCTTGACTACTATTATTGATGAAAGGAGAAACATCAAAAAGTTGGAGATTCCAGCCGCTACTCCCCTCAAGATAGAAAGGATCCTCAATTTGACTTGTGGCATTGGACCAGACCGTATCCCAGGTTATGCCGCGATTTGCGGAAATTTCAACTGAGGCACGATCAAAGCTGGTGCGATTCCCTAAGTCATCTTCAGAATACTCTTTATAGACTCCCAGCCAGCGCCAAAATCGCAGAATCAGTTTAGACCCACTGCTTGGGGTGAAGCTGATGGGGGGGGTGGTCAGATAGGTAGGCCGCATCAAATTGGTGTAGTCTCCCGCAAGATTATACCCGAAAACCTTTTGCCCTGTATGACCTTTGTCAGGATCCAGGGGACCACCGTGCCCGCTGGCCATCAGTCCGGATAGATCAGCCAGTGGTGTGGGCTGGCCATACCCCCATAATCCTTGCGCTTTCCAGCCAGCAGGAGGGGTATCGCTATCCTCAAAGAGAGCCTGAAAGATCGGTTCGTTTTTATTCATTAGATAGACGTATAAATCTGGCAATCCCACTTCAGCCGGTGGATCATTGTAGAATTGGGGTAAAACCTTGCCCCTGATTGTCCCTGATATTCCTGCTCGAGAGCGCCTTAAGCGGCTAATAATTTGCCCACTGCGGGCGTCCACAAAATAGCGCCATATGCCCTCTGGCATATCCAGCATCCAGACTAAAAAGTATTCTAAGTTATCTTCAAACCGGGCGGGCAGGATAACCAACTCACTCTGGCTTTCTCCGCCACTTTCCGCTGGGCTGCTAGTGCCAAGATGCTCACTTACTATTTGCCGAGCTTTGGCCTCATCAATCAGTGGCCTTGTCTCAAGCTCCTCTATTCCCGGATAGGAATCTGCTCCGAAAGAAAGCAGGCGGTATGAGTCATCAAATTGAAACCAGATCCGGCTTCCATACACAGGAATATTCTGGTATACTTGCTGGAAATCGACATAGAAAATCCCTGATTGCTCAGCTACCCTGACTAGTTGAATTTCAGACTCTCCCAATCGAAATAGGTCTCTATTCTCCTCCACGAATTGAGTGGCATAATCAATCAGCTCATCTTCGCCCCCAAAGAGCCTTCGCCATATTCCTTCCCCGAATGAGGGTGGGATAATCCGGCTAACCCGATGAGGAGTGCCGGTTATGGTGTTCCAGGAAGAAACCTGCCAGGCGTCGCTATTACCCTGCCTGCGGATAAACCTTTGCCAATTCTGCCTTCTCAGCTCTCTGGCTGCCTCTTTGGCCGCGGCCTGCTCTCTCTTATCCCTTGCCCTTCTTTCTCTAGACCGTTGGACAAAATAGGTATAGTTACCCCCTGGCTGCTCAGAGGGGGGAAGAAAAGCCAAGACAGTGCCTGCAAGCCCAAGATTTGCTAAAATTACACTCAAAAGCAAAAGTAGCCCTGCCGCTCTCTGCCACCATCTTCTCCTTCTCCGCTCCGAAATCATCATCCACCTCCGACCCAATATGATTGATTATGTTATTGATTATGTTGGCGAACATTTATGATGAATAAATATAGTATGATGAATAAATAAGAACAGACACCTTGGGCGACGAGAAATAGTTGCTTATATAGCCATCAATTAAGGTATGATAGCAAATTAAATGCCAAAAGAGGAGGCTGTGATCGTTGCTGATTTTGTTGACCATATAAATCAGCCGCACTAGTTAGGAAAAGAAAGCTAGAATTCTTTGATATATTTTGGTGCAGCAGGAAGATTAGGAGCGGAAAAGCGCACCGATCGCTCTGCTCCACAGGCCCTTATTCCAGCCGGTATTTTTCCCTAAGCATACGGGAAATATCACCGGTCAGAGTCAGCGCCTTCTCTGCCATCTCCTTGTGCACTGTGCCAAGACCGCAGGCCGGAGTAATTAAGGCGGTGCGGATAATCTGCTCCTGATCAATACCTTTGTTAACAAGATCCTGCCAGATTTTTTCAAGTTTTTCTAACAAATCGTTAGCCGAAGCCGCCTTGAGTGCATCCTCATTGGTAGGCACAATTCCCCAGGCAATGTTTCCCCCGCGATCGAGATATTTCTTTAACTGAGACCCGTACAACAGGAGGTTTGGGGCGTATTCATAGGCATCGAAGGAGAGAATATCGATCGATGTTCCTAAAATGAGCGACCAGTCGGTGTTCCCGCAGCAGTGGATGCCGGTCAGAGAACGGATCCCCTGGAGGACCTCCTCGAGGGATTCGATAGCCTGCTCCAGGCTGAGGCTAGTGAAGGCTGATCCGAAGGCAGTCAAATAAGGCTCATCCAGAAAGATGATTGTGCGGGGATTAAATTTTTGGAGAATTTTCTCCTGCCAGTTAGCCTTTCGCAGAAGATTTTTAATGGCTATACTCTTTAGCTCATCATGGTAGAGCAGAGGCCTTCGGTTTTCATCAGTAACCTGGAGGGTAAAACTAATTGGGCCGGTTATTTGCCCTTTGAGGGCCCAGGCGGAGCGAAGCTGATCTTGATATTCCTGAAGTTTATAGAAGCCGGCTGCATAAGGGTGGCTGATGGTAAAAAAATCAAGGTCTTCTGAGAGGAAGCGCTCATAGAATCGCTCAATGGTGGAAAAATCCTCTGGAGTGCGGATAAACATCCTCTCATCCTCGAAGGATAAACCTGGCAGTCCCTCGCTGTATTGCCAGTACATATTTTCCCTGAAGGTTCTTTTAGGAAGCTGTGGCCAGAAGGGAATCTGGGGAAGGGTACGCAGCACAAGCTCACAGGCCTCTTTGGCCTCAGTGTGAGGCAGACTGCCAATGCCTGTAGCCCGGCAGTTTGGGGTAAAATCCGGCTTCATAATGCCTCCTCTTAATTTATTGGTATTTTGCGGCGATAACTGGATTTTTAAGCCTCCCGATACCCTCAATTTCCACCTCCACCACATCCCCGGGCTGTAGAGCGCCGACTCCAGAGGGTGTGCCGGTAAAGATCACATCTTCGGGAAGCAGGGTCATGATCCGTGAGATAAAGCTTACCAGAAAGGCGGGCGGGAAAATCAACTGAGCCGTATGTGATGATTGCCGAACCTGGCCGTTAAGGTAGGTTTTGATGACAAGATTATCAGCACAAAGCCCTACGGCCAGGCAAGGGCCAAAGCTGGCAAAGGTATCAAAGGATTTAGCCCTGGTCCATTGGCCATCCTTTTTTTGTAGGTCGCGGGCCGTAACATCATTGGCACAACTGTAGCCGGCAATGTAGCTAGCCGCATCTTCCGGTTTGATCTGCTGAGCCCGTCTGCCGATAACAATCGCCAGCTCCCCTTCATATTCAACCTGATGAGACATCGAAGGATAGACAATCGCCTCCTCATGGCCAATGAGCGCACTTGGGGGTTTTAAAAACAGCAGGGGCTCATCCGGCTCAGGCAGTTTTAACTCCCTGGCATGGTCGCGGTAGTTGAGTCCTACGGCTACAATCTTGGATGGTTGACAGGGAGGCAGGATCCTGATGTGGCTTTGCTCATACCAGCGATCGAGCATCAGGTACTCATCAAAAGGAGAGCCCTCAATGGCCTGGATTTTCCCATTGCTTTCATCCACCAGGCCATATCCAGTAAAATTAGGGGCCGAAAACCGTACAAATCGTCTGATCAAGGTTATCATCCTCACGATTCGGCTCAAAGGCCTAAAATCTCTTTCATATCGTATAAACCAGCAACCTGATGCCGAGCCACAAACAGGGCCGCCCTGACTGCACCGCAGGCAAATGTCCGGCGGCTGTGGGCCCGGTGAGTAATCTCAATCCGCTCGGCATCTCCGGCAAACAATACCGTATGCTCGCCTATGATATCACCCCCGCGCACGGCATGGATGCAAATCTCGCCTCTTTCCCTCTCACCAGGCAAGCCCTGCCGTCCATAGCGGGCTGCCTTAGCCAGATCAAGACCTCGCGCCTTGGCTAAGACCTGAGCCATCTTGATCGCTGTCCCGCTTGGAGCATCCTTTTTCAACCGATGATGAGCCTCTATAATTTCTATATCGTAACTTTCACCCAAAACTTGAGCAATCTGAGGCAGAAGAGCAAATAATAAATTTACCCCAATGCTCATATTGGGAGACTGGACCACAGGAGCCTGCTCAGCCAATTTCCTGATTTCAGACACTACCTCATCTGGCAAGGCCGTCGTGCCGATGACCATTGGTTTTCGATGCTTTTGGGCCGCAAGGACCATATTTTTCGTCGCCTCAGGTGTAGTAAAATCAATGATCACCTGGGCCTGATCAATAACCTCTTCTATCCGATCGGTGATTTTAACCCCAAGAGGACCTACCCCGGCCACCAGACCGGCATCCTCTCCCACTGATTTATGTCCAGGCTGCTCCAAAGCTCCGGATAGCTCAATCCCTTCCGTATCATGAATCACCTGGATAATTAACCTTCCCATCCTACCTGCAGCACCGCAAACCAAAGCTTTGACCATGCGCTTTTCTCCTAGTAAAATTGCTTCGCTCTTACTACTATAGGGTTTATGGTGTCTGATATATAAGAGCGAATTGCTTTTATAGTCGTTTTTGGACAAATCTCATAAAGGACCTTACCAAATTTATTTGCCTTTATCTGCCGGGTAAGCAAGGCTGCCACTGATGTGTTTGTAAAGCTCAAATTCACGAGGAGTTTTCACGATCATGTCCGCCGAGCGGTTTATACCCCTTCCCCTTGGTGTGGCGGCAGCAGTTGGTATTTGGCCAGGACATCCTTTAGCTTACTCAGATTCCACTCCGACATAGAGCATAGCGGCAGGCGAAATTCTTCTCGGATCATCCCCATCAGCCAAAGCGCTGTCTTGACCGGAATGGGGTTGGTTTCATAGAACATGGCCTGAAAGAGCGGATACAGAGCAAGGTTTAACTCCTGTGCCCGTGCCCAATCACCCTGAAGGAAGGAGTTTACCAACTCGGCCATTCGATCTGGAATAATGTTGGCTGCAACCGAGATTACCCCCTTGCCGCCTACGGCCAAAATGGGTAGAGTCAGGGCATCATCGCCGGAGAAAACAGCCATTTTGTCCCCGCAGCGCTGAATGATCTCGGTAACTTGGGTCAGAGAGCCGCTGGCTTCCTTGATGCCGACGATATTTTCAATCTGGGAGAGCCTTTCTACAGTTTTCGGCTCAAGATTCACACTGGTCCGGCCAGGCACATTGTAGAGGATAAGTGGAAGATCAACGGCTTCAGCCACGGCCTTATAGTGCAGGTACAGCCCCTCCTGAGTAGGCTTGTTATAGTAGGGAGTAATCAGCAGGGCTGCATCAGCTCCCGCTTCTTTGGCCTTGCGGGTCAACTGGATCGCCTCTTCAGTGCTGTTAGAGCCAGTTCCGGCAATAACTGGAACCCTTCGGTTAGCCGCCTCAATGGTCAGGGCCACCACTCGGCTGTGCTCCTCATGGCTCAGAGTAGCTGATTCACCGGTAGTGCCGCAAGGGACAATGGCCGAGGTCCCCTTTTCAATCTGGAAGGCTATAAGCTCCTGCAACCCCTTCTCATCCACTAGGCCATTACAAAAAGGAGTTACTATAGCTACCATTGATCCACTAAACATCTTTTTTCCCTCCTAAAGTCAATGCATTTTTACCAGGATACCTATTCTGATTCTTCTATTTCTGATTCTTCTATCCTCAGCTCATCAAGCCAAAGATTTCCTTCAGCCACCACTCTAGCCTCGCCCTGCAAATAAATATCGCCAAATTCACCGGCTGATTTCTCTTTATAATAGACCTTCAGCACACAGCCGCTTCTGGTTACCACCGACACCGGTGAAACTACCAGCCCAAGATGAGCGCAGATGATACTCGAGGCTACTGACCCTGTGCCGCAGGCCAGGGTCTCATCCTCGACTCCCCGCTCATAGGTTCGAGCGGCGATCTTGTGGGGGCCAAGCACCTGGACGAAATTGGCATTGGTGCCCTGGGGCTGAAAATGAGGATGATAGCGGGTCGCCCTTCCAAGACCAATCACATCGACTTGCTCAAGATCCTCAACCAAGTATACGGCATGAGGGACCCCGACTTTGAGAAAAAATACCTCACGCTCCTTGCCGTTAACCATTAGCGGAAATGGCGGCTTGGGGCTTAAGAGATAATCCATTTTTAGTTTTACCTTCTGGCCATCCACCTCGGCTTCGATCAGGCCGGCCTGAGTCTCAAAGGTCATCCGGCTGGTGCATACATCGTTCAGGTAGGCGAAACGGGCAAGACAGCGGGCCCCATTACCGCACATTTCAACCTCTCGGCCATCGGCATTGAAAAAAACCATACCAAAATCTGCTACCTGAGACTGGCGAAGAAAAATTACTCCATCTGCCCCAACAGCTATACGACGCCGGCAAACTTGCTGTACAAACTCAGACGCTTTAGCTTTATCCAGCAGATTTTGGCGGTTGTCGATCAGAATAAAGTCGTTTCCACAGGCACTCATTTTAAAGAATGGTAGCCTTTTGCTCATCTTCCTTATGCTCTTTCCCTTATTTAATTCGCTCTTATATATCAGACACCATAAACCTTATATCAGAACAACCATAGACCCTCGAAGGGGCTTAGCTTTTATTAGGGTTATGTCTCTCAATGGTAGCTAATAAATAAGAGCGATTTAATTTTATACCATTACCACTATATTACCAGTACCATTACCAAGGCAGGGCGATTGTATGAAAAATCTACTAAATATTATTGTCTAACCAATTATGATGCCATTGATGATGCCCTTGCCCTGCATTTACCAGGCAGGGATCGACTCTCCCCTGATCAAATCCTCATACGTTTCTCGCTCCCGAATAATCGAGAATTGATCCCCTCTGACCAAAACCTCCGCCACTCGTGGTCGGGAGTTATAATTGCTTGACATGGCAAAGCCATAGGCTCCGGCGCTCATGACCGACATCAGCTCTCCGGCTACAAATTCGGGCAGCTCGCGATCTCGGGCCAGAAAGTCTCCAGATTCGCAAATTGGCCCCACCACATCAGCCACAATCCTTGGCCGCTCCTCCCTCTTGCAGACGGGCAGAATTTCATGGTAAGCCTTGTAGAGACTTGGGCGGATCAGATCGTTCATTCCTGCATCTACGATCAGAAAATTTTTGTTATCCTTCCTTTTAACATACAGTACCTGAGTGACCAGGATACCAGCGTTGCCGACAATTACCCGACCAGGCTCTGAGATAATCTTGACCCCAAGCCCCTCAATGACCGGCGATATGGCCTGCAAAAATTCCTGCGGCGATGGGGGGACCTCATCCCGGTAGGTTATGCCCAGCCCACCGCCGATATCAACGAACCTAATTCCGATCCCCTCAGCATCGAGTTTTCTGATCAGGTCAATGACCTTGATCAGGCTGTCCACAAAGGGAGAAACCTGGGTAATTTGCGAGCCAATATGAACATGAATACCGGCAATATCTATATTTTTCAGCCGTCTGGCTTTTTTATATTCGCTAATAGCCTGATGAATGTCAAGACCGAACTTTTCGCGGCGAAGCCCAGTGGAGATATAGGGATGGGTATCGGCGGCAATGTCTGGATTAACTCGCCAAGCTACAGTAGCCTTCACCCCAAGCTCTCCGGCCACTTGGTTCAGAAATTCTAGCTCAGGCCAGGATTCAACATTAAACATCAAGATCTTGGCTCGAAGAGCCATCTCCATCTCTGATCGCATCTTACCAACACCAGCATAGACAATCTTCTCCGGCGAAATGCCGGCTTTTAGGGCACGGTGTAGCTCCCCGCCAGAGACAATATCCGCACCTGCCCCCAGCTTGCCGAGAAGATTCAGTATGGCTAGATTGGAATTGGCCTTGACAGCAAAACAAACCAGATGATCAATCTTCCCAAAGGCTGAATCATAGGCTTTAAAATGCCGCTCCAAGGTCTTATAACTATAGATATAGACAGGGGTGCCGACCTGAGAGACAATTTCCCGCACCGGCACCTCTTCGGCATAGAGCTCATTATGGTTATACTGGAAGTAATTCACGCTAAGAACCTCACCTTATTATCGCTACCTAGAGCCCACTCTTTTGGGGCCGCAAAATCAGCTGACATGGCCAAAAGAACTGGCCTCAAACCTTAGCCTGGCCTCATCAGGGTAGCGGGGCTTGAGCGGCCCTCTCTTCCCGCAAGAGCCAGAGAGAGCAAGGATGATTATAGTTAGGTAAATCTTAATTGCTTTCCTCATCTTGCAATACTTTCCGGGCCTGCTCCAAGGCCTCCCTAACTCGGCTGGTGGCTGTGCCGCCCAGGGATTTTTTAGCCTCGATCGACTCCTGTAGACTCAAGACGCTGGCTACATCCTGGCTAAAGTGAGGAGAAAATTCTTGCCACTCAGCCAAAGAAAGCTCTGAAAATTTCCTCTTCTGCCGCAGACAATAAGCCACAGCCTGTCCGATGATGCGATGGGCCTCACGGAAAGAAACCCCTCGCCGCACTAGATAGTCAGCCAAATCAGTGGCCAGCATCATTTCATCGCTGGCTGCCTGGTGCATAACTTGAGGGCGGATCGAAAGCTTCTCCCATAAGGGGGTGATCACCGAAAAGATCGCTTTGAGGGTATCCACAGCGTCAAAGACAGCCTCTTTATCTTCCTGCAGGTCTCGGTTATAGGTCAAGGGCAGGGATTTTAGCAGGGTCAAAAGGCCCATCAGGTGGCCGTAAATCCGACCTGTCTTTCCCCTGATCAACTCCGGCACATCAGGATTTTTCTTCTGTGGCATCAGACTGCTTCCCGTGCAGAAGGCGTCCGGCAGGTCCACAAAGGAAAATTCCGCCGTGGACCAGAGGATTAGCTCTTCACTCATGCGGCTAAAGTGCATGGCCATAATGGAGGCGCAGGATAAAAATTCAAGGCAAAAATCCCGATCACTGACCGTATCCAAGCTGTTTCGGGTAATGGATGGAAAATCAAGGAGCTTGGCCACTATCTGGCGATCAATCGGCAAGGTGCTGCCGGCAAGGGCACCTGCTCCCAAGGGGCAGACATTCGCCCTACGCCAGCAATCCCAAAGCCGCTCCTTGTCGCGCTGGAACATCTCAAAGTAGGCAAGCAGATGATGCGAGAACAAAACCGGTTGAGCCCGCTGCAAGTGAGTGTAGCCTGGCATGATGACCCCAAGCCACTCTTCGGCCTTAGCTACTAAGGTTGTCTGAAGGCTAGATACGGCCTTGATCAGATACTTGATCTCTTCCCGCAGATAGAGGCGAAGATCGAGCAGGACCTGATCATTGCGGCTTCTAGCCGTATGAAGCTTTCCGCCAGTTGGGCCGATCTTTTCGATCAGGCGGCTTTCAATATTCATATGGATATCTTCAAGTTCTGGCCGGAAAGGGAATTTACCTTCTTCAATCTCGGCCTTTATTTCTAAAAGCCCCTGTTGAATTTGCTGTGACTCTTCAGAAGTAATCAGGCCAACCTGCTCAAGCATCCGGCAGTGGGCTATACTTCCCTGAATATCAAAGCTGAAGAGCCGCTGATCATAGGTCAGGGACAGGGTAAAGGATTCCACGGCCCGATGCGTGGACTCCTGAAACCGTCCCGACCAGGGTTTTTCCACCGGCTGATGAGATGTTGACTTCTGGGAATTTGATGACATTGTGTCTCTTTCTAATCCTCTGCTGTTTTCGCTCTGCTTTGGTTCTGGTCTTAAAAACTGCTTTGGCTTCTAAGCCCCCCTCCTTATCCCTTACCCTATCCAAAGATGAAGGGGGAAGAGTTGAGAGGGAGGAATTTTTGAATGACCTCAATTTTAATAAAATCCCGGACCAAGTACAAGGTAAAAAATGATGTGATGATTTTGACAAAATAGGGCATGTGGTGGTAAATTTTAAATTAGCTTGATTAACTACTTGAAAAGTTAAAAGATATCATCTTTTCATAGCTTCATGAGGGGGGAAAATATTGAAGTGGAAAAAGTGGCTTGAAAATTGGGATATGACCTCCATTAAAATGACAGCTCCATTTCTGGAGATGGAATGGCAACCAAGGGATGAGGATAAGAATGCGACTTGGGAGCTGTGTATAGAATTGTTAAAGAGAAACGATTAAAAGGAATGGGAGGCATTGTATTGAATTTGCCAAAATAGCGATTGTGGTCTTGAATCAGAAAATTCTGCCCCTTACTGCCAAATGGCATCGGCTTGTAATTCAAGGTGCGTTTAGTGAAGAAGAAAAGCGAAAAGAATTTAGGCAAGATTTAGCCCAACTGCAAACCACTTTGAGGAATTACACCAAAATGCTGGCTGACATGGCAGGGGTT
This sequence comes from bacterium, assembly GCA_023512255.1. Classification (GTDB taxonomy): domain Bacteria; phylum SZUA-182; class SZUA-182; order DTGQ01; family DTGQ01; genus DTGQ01. The sequence continues at coordinate 20,064 of JAILZY010000059.1, forward strand.
GAAGACCTAACTTCGTTAGAAGAAGAATATTGAGCAGTTTTCTTTTCTTATCTTTAGACCAGTCTTATCTTTAGACCAGCGGTGGTGAATATTCCAGAGGCCGCCGCACCTGCGAGCCATGACGGATCGAGAGGATGATCTGCACAGGCCGTATTCTCTCATCAACTTCCTCGATATCCTCAGGACTCATGGATCGAGTTGCATAAAACCATTCGCGGTTGCGAAAAAAACCCGGCTGGTCAACCATATCGATTCTTAGTTTTTGCGCTCTCTCAAGTTCATCCCAAAGAATAGAGCCAGGGATTGGCCAATACCATTGAAGATAAATTCTCACTCCATAGTCCAGAATAAGATCGGTTATAAATTGCAAGGTATTGAGGCAGTTTTCTTTGGTATGCCAGGGGAAGCCGATAATGAAGCTAAAAACGGTTCTGTAGTTTAAATGATACTGTTGAACGTTTTTAGCTGCCTGCCGGATCAGCTCAGGGGAGACAGCCTTATGGATTCTTCGGGCTTCATCCTGGCTGATCACCTCTGCCCCGGCAAGAAGGTCGCTGGTAAAAGGCTCTAAGGCTTCAAGCAGCTCCTCATCCCTCAGATCATCTATAGTGGCATCATAGGTCAGCCGGCGGCGGAAGTCATCCCCAGGCAGCATTTTACACAGATCCAGGATTCGCTTATGATCGGCAGTGAAGATATTGTCAACGATATTTATCTTTTTACTGCGAGTCTTCTGGCAATAGGGAAGTGCATATAGGAGCTGTTCGGCCGCGGTTTCGGCTGGATAGGCCCGCCAGTTTCTGTGTCCGATGGTTGAGCAAAAGGTGCAGTTAAATCGACATCCACGCGAGGTCAAAACTGGTATGGTTCCATATTGGGAATCAGGGATAAGATCATAGGCAGGCCGCCAGTCAAACTGGGTCAGATCAGACTCTTGAATGACCTGAGCAGAAGAGGAAGCTGCGGCCACCCCCTGCTTGATCAGAACAAGACCTGGAATCTGCTGCTGTTTTTCTGACTGCAATACCTCATAGACCAGGTGAGCCGAGCGATCCGCCTCTCCCCTGAAAAGGGCATCAAAGTATCCGCTGGCGATGACCGATTGAGGATAGCAGGTTGGGTGCGGCCCGCCGATACAGGTTTTGATTCTAGGATCGCGCTCTTTGACCTTTTGGGCCAAAATCCTGGCTGTTGCCCAGTTGAGTGAATTGGCACTCAGCAATATTACCTCATAGCTGAGCAGTTGATCAATAACCTGATCGAGCGAAAGCTGAGGCAAAGCTACCCAATCCAGCACCTCACACGGATACCCTTTTCGTCTAAGATGAGCTGCTAGAAGGTATACGCCAAGTGCCGGACTGTCGCGATAGGAATCCTGCATAGAGGGGATCAGCCGATTATCTACGTAACACATAACTGGACAGCTGACCACAACACATGGCTTTTGCCCCATATTTAAAAACTCCTCATTAACCCCCTAATTTGGCTCCGCTTCAGACTGGTTTCGCTACTGTTTCGCTCCCCATTTTTAAAAATCAGCTTCTCCTCAAAACCGCCTGCTCTCACCTTGAGTGATAACTTACAGCACAGTTTTGAGGAGAAGCTTTCCTTATTTAGGTTTTTCCCAAAGCTATGAACCTGTCTATTTATTGCCTGCCCCTAGCTTACGGTTAACCCTAAAGCAGGGCAGTAAGAGTGATCAGTAGGATTGCTCCCCTCTGTCCCCCCTAGCTCACGGTAACCTTCTGCTCATCCTCAGGTGCAGGCAGATTCGAGGATCCTTGAAAGATTGCGGCCACCACAGCCACGGCAACAATATATTGAGGCCCTTGCCCCAATATTCTGGACTGGCCGGATGCCCGGCCCTCAGCTCTACGATGTCCGAGAGCCACCAGCACATCTTCGTCGGTAATCCTTCGAGAATCCTTGCTCAAGACCTGGATACCAACCCTAGCCAGAGTTTCCTGCAGATTATCCCTGAATCTTCTGGCCAGCTCTGGATCTCGCACCATATCACGGACCAGATTAGCCATCGCCTCCGGTGAATAGGCAGAGGTGAAGGTAAATGTTATCTGAGAATCGGGTAATACAAAGACATTTTGCTCTCCCTCTCTTTTCATGATCTTCTCCTTACTTATCAATTATTAAGACAACCAAATACACAAACATTTTATCTCCTATCCCGACCCTTTGTCGGGAATCGGGTCTCATGTTCGCTCTTGCTACTAGGCTATGTAAACCATATCCTAGTGGTTTATCTAAGTTTTCGGTATAACCTGATTAAAATCGCTATGCTCATGAATTAATCCGTTTGGGGATTGAAGAGGAGGCCAAGGCTCACTCAGCTAGCCGCTCACGATTAATAAGTGTAATAGGTGTTGGGGAATAAGGCCCACCCCCTACTGGCCACGGAACCCATCGAGGGGGGGAATAAAGTGCGCAACTTGGGCGTAAACAAGACCCACCCCTACAATTTGCTTGGGTAATTACCCTGCCCCTCCTACAATTGATTGTGCAAATTGGATCTTTGCATTTGGCGAGAAAGCCATTTAGGAAACATCTCAAGGGGCGTATTTTGTAAGAAATTTGCAAAAGATAAAATGGTTTTGGCAGATGTTCCCCATGTTGAAAAAATAATGTTGAAAATATAAAGGGGAGGAGAGAAAATAAAGAGAGAAGAAAGTT
>JAILZY010000060.1 GCA_023512255.1 bacterium
AACTTTCTTCTCTCTTTATTTTCTCTCCTCCCCTTTATATTTTCAACATTATTTTTTCAACATGGGGAACATCTGGCTTCGAAGCGTTTCAATTGACTTTAAAAAAAATTGTGTTATACTATCTTCAATAAAGTGGTATATTTGCATGTTTAAAGCTTAAACCGCAAGGCTCAATATTTAAGACTGAAAGGCAGAAAGATGATGGATAAAAGAGCCCTGTTTCCAGGGAGAATTGGCTGGCTGCTTATACTTATCGGAGTGGTAGTATGGCTTCTGAGCCCAAGGGTGTGTCTGGCTGGAGGCAGGGCCCCGAGTTCGTCGGATGGTTTGAGTGCTGCTTATTATCACTTTCTGATGGCTGAATTATTTGGCCATGAAGGGAAAATAGACCAATCGGTTGAGGAGTACGCGAAAGCCTCAGAGGCTGATCCAAACTCTCTCTTTCTTCATAGCGAGCTGGCTAATCTTCTGCATCAGCAGGGTAAGATAGAAGAGGCCATAGCGCATTGTGAAAAGATTTTAGCCATAGATCCCAATAACGTGGGGGCTATCTTCCGGATGGCTCGTATTTATTCTCAGCAGGGTACGATTGACAAAGCCATATCCCTTTATCGGAAGGCGATCAGCATTGATCGGGAAAATCCTATGGCCTATATGTTTCTGGGACAAGTGTATTCGACCGCCGGGAATTATGAAGAAAGTATCAAAATTTACAAGCAGCTCATCAGCATTATCCCTGACTATTATATTGCCTATTATTATCTGGCCAAGGTGTATCTTGAACTTGACATGGTGGAGACGGCGATTGATTATTTGAAGAAGGCTATCCAGATTAATCCGGAGTTTAAATCCGCACTCATTAAGCTGGCGGTTATCTATGAAAATAAGAAACAGTATGAGCCGGCGGCCAAGATTTATCAACAGCTTATTGATCAGGATCCTGAGGCTTTGGAGTTTCGCTATCAGCTTGGCAGGCTGTTCATTATGGCGGACAAGTTGGAAGAAGCGCTGAAGCAGTTTCAGATTATTCAGCAGAAAGATCCTGATAATATGGAAAATTATGTCAAGATCGGGCTCATTTACTATGAGCAGAAGCACTATTCGAAAGCGATCGAAGCCTTTGGAAAGTATCTGGAATTCAATCCTGCTGACGAGGATGTGAGGCTTTATCTTGGCATGTCCTATGAAGAGATGAAGAATTATGAGGCTGGTCTTTTGCAGTTTAAAAAGATCCTGACCTTTCACCCCGAGTCGATCAAAGCCAGGGTTCATCTAAATTATATATATCAGAAATTGAACCGTCTGCCCGAGGCGGTTGAGGTGCTGAAAGAGGCGATTCGGCTTCAGCCCAAAATGGTAGACCTATATATAACCCTGGCTCTTACCTATAATCAGACCAAGCAGTATCAAGAGGCTATTGATTCTCTGTCGAAGGCCTTGGCCATTGAGCCTAATAATGACAGCCTGCATTTTTATCTTGGGGCCGTTTACGAGAAGGCTGGCCGATTTGAAGACTCCATTCGTGAGTTTGAAAAGACCATTGAGTTGAACCCGCAGCGGGCGGAAGCTTACAATTACATCGGCTACATGTATGCCGAGCGGGGGATCAATCTTGAAGATGCGGTTTCGAAGATCAAAAAGGCGCTTGAATTTGAACCCCAAAACGGAGCCTACTTAGACAGCCTCGGCTGGGCCTATTTTAAAAAGGGATTGTTAGAAGAGTCGGTGGTGGAATTAGAAAAAGCGGTCAAGATAATTACCGATGATCCGGTGATCTATGAGCATCTTGGCCAGGTGTATTATCGGAAGGGCAACCTGCCTCTGGCTCTTGACTATTTGAAAAAATCGCTGCAATATGATCCGAACAATGTTAATGTCAAGCGGTTTCTGGAAGATTTGCAGCGAGAGCTTGAGAAGAAGAAAGAAGCCAAATGAGTTTTTTACTTCAGCCAAGGTGCCAGAGAGTGCTGCTCTTGGGGTGCTTAGGCTGTCTGTACTTCCTGTTGTGCGGATGCGGCGGGTTGAAGTACACTAAGCGAGTCCAACCCCCTATTTCTGTTGAGCGGGTACTCGCCCAGTTGGTTGAGCATCGCCGCGGCTTTGAGGATTTGCGGGCTAGGGTCTTTATAAGTATAAGCAGAGAGGGGAAGCGGCAGAGCTTTTCGGCCAATCTTCTCTTTGACTCCTCTGGTCGGATTCGAATCGAGGGAGTCGGGTTTGCTGACATTCCTTATTTTTTCTTGGCCGCTGATCCTAATCGTATCTGTCTTTATGAGCCGGCTCAGCAGCGACTGATTTGTGGGGAATCATCGAGTCAAAATTTGGAGCGGTTAGTTGGCCTCGAGCTTCAACCTGAGTCAGCAGTGGCTATTTTTTCAGGAAATCTTCCGGCCAGCGTGTCCTTTCCACCCCTAAGAGGGGTCTTCTCCCGAGCTGATCAGGATGGGAGTGTGGAATTTTTTTCTGACTCTGACCAGACCTGGTATCGCCTCTGGGTAGATCGGCAAAAGGGGGTAATGGTAAGGATGGAAACCAAGAGTGCGGACAAAAAGCCTCTCCTGACTGTCCGGTTTGAGGACTACCAGATGGTGGATGGGTATTATTGGCCTAGGCAAATAGAGTGTTCTCTCCCTTCAAGGGTAGATCTTAAAATCAGGTATAAGCAGTTTTCGTTAAACTCAGGAATTTCTGACCATGCCTTTCACCTGCCGTATCCTCCTGGAACTGTGATCGAGAATATTGGCAGTCTCTGGTAAGGTAAATCAAGGGAAAGAAAAACCACAAGGGTAAGGAGCAAATTATAAAGGCAAGGAGTTTTAGCCTTATCCAGCCGAGATTCTAATTTCTGGTAAGGAGCGAATTATAGCAAGGAGTTTTCTTAATGTCTATTTATGACACTATTATTATTGGTGGAGGACCGGCAGGGTTGAGCGCTGGCCTCTATGCCGCCAGAGCTGGCCTGCGATCTTTACTTTTGGAAAAGAGCTTTCTTGGGGGGCAGGCCATAACTGCTGATCGGATTGAGAATTATCCCGGTTTCCCCGAGCCGATCAGCGGGCTAAAAATTATCCAGAACATGGAAGAGCAGGCCAGAAAATATAATTTGGCGATCGTGGTCCGGGAGGTCAAATCTCTTGAGGCAGAGGAGGGTAAATTTCGGATCTATCTCGAAGGGGGGCTTGAGGGGAAGCTTGAGCCTGAACTTGAAAATAAGCTCGAAAATGGGCCAGAAAACGGAGGGCTTTTGCTCAGCCGGACAGTGATCGTAGCTACGGGCGCATCTCCTATTCGTCTCAATGTTCCGGGTGAGGTGGAGTTTACAGGTCGTGGGGTCTCCTACTGTGCTACCTGCGATGGGCCGCTATTCAGGGATCGTGAGGTGGTGGTTGTCGGAGGGGGAAACTCTGCTGTGGAGGAAGCACTCTTTCTGGCTAAATTTGCCAGGAAAGTTACCATTGTCCACCGCCGGAGCGCTCTTCGGGCAGATAAGATTCTTCAAGATCGGGCCTTTCAAAACCCCAAGATACACTTTTTATGGAATTCGGTGGTTCAGGAGATCAAGGGAGATTCGCAGGTTCGGGCCGTTAGCTTGCAAGACCTCACCTCTCGCTCCCTGACTACCCAGCCAACAGATGGTCTATTTATTTATGTAGGTTCAAAACCCAATACCGCTTGGCTGCCTCCGGCAGTCAAATTGGATGATAAGGGGTTTATCATTACCGATGAGAGGCTCTCAAGCAGTCTGGCTGGTCTATTTGCCGCTGGGGATTGTCGGCAGAAACCGCTGCGGCAGATTATTACCGCGGCCAGTGATGGAGCCTTGGCTGGAATGATGGCTTATCACTATCTCCAGGAAAAAACTTGACAAAGATTTAGTAAATACAGTATAGTGGCTTTGTTTTTGACTGTCTATTAACCCAATAAAAACAAAAGGTTTGTCATGTTACCATCGACTATTTCCTCCCTGATCGGCGATGATCTTGCCAAGGTCGATCAGCATCTGAAGAGCTTGCTTGAGTCGGACAATCCCCTGATTTCGCAGATTGGAAATTACATATGCCAGAGCGGCGGCAAGAGAGTGCGGCCTATTCTACTTTTGTTGAGCGCCCAGGTGGCTGGACATCAAACTCAGCAGACAGAAGACTATCAGGGACAGAGGGAGCGAGCCGTTCATTTGGCCAGTATTATCGAATTTATCCATGCAGCCACGCTGCTGCACGATGATGTGATCGATAATGCCTCTTTGCGTCGGGGAAGCCCATCAGCCAATAAAAAGTGGGGAAATCATTTGCCTGTGTTGGTCGGAGATTACCTATACGCTATCTCCTTTTATCTTCTGGTTAAGGATAACGATACGAGGATAATGGAAACGGTATCCAAGGCTACGGCCACGGTAACTGATGGCGAGATTTTGCAGCTGCAAAAATGTGGAGACCTTGGGATTCGAGAGGAAGAATATCTTGAGATCATTGCCAAAAAAACCTCCTGCCTGATGGCTGCAAGTTGCCGTATCGGGGCTATTTTGGGAGGGGCTCAAAAGGAGCAGGTGGAAGCCCTCTGTGATTATGGAACAGATGTCGGCATAGCCTTTCAACTGGTGGATGATCTTTTGGATTATATCTCCCGTGAGGAGAAGCTCGGCAAGCCGGTCAATAATGATCTGCAGGGAGGAAACTGCACACTCCCCCTGATTAGGACCTTGCAGGTAGCCTCTTTGCAAGAAATAGAGCGGATTCGACAGATTATGTCTCAGCCTATATTGTCGCCGGATGACCTTGCCTGGATTGTCAGCCTGATCAAGCGTTACGGTGCAGATAAATTTACCCTGGATCGGGCAGCCTGGTATGTCCAGAGGGCTAAAGAGCGGCTGGCAGTATTTGCCGATTCTGTCTACCGCAAGGCTCTGTTTGATTTTTCAGACTATATCATCCAGCGGGATTTCTGATTGATCAGATCGTGAAAAAAGCATACCTACTTTCTTTTATTGCAGGCCTACTTATTGCAGGTCTAGTGGTGCTGGCGACTTTATCGTTTATCCCATCCTGTGGTCTTTTCTCTTCTTCATCTGAGCAGATTTATCACCAAGATAGATTTCTGATGGGTACCCTGGTTACGATAAGTGTAGTCTCTCCCAACAAGGAGCAGGCGATGGCAGCCATAGGCCGGGCCTTTGAGGTCATGCAGGAGATTGAAAATCAGGCCAGTAAAAGGATCCCCTCTAGCCTGACCAGCAGAATTAATCAGGCTGCTGGCCGCGGCTCTATCCCCGTTTCTGCTGATTTTTTCGAGATGATCAAAAAGTCTCTTGAATATTCAAGGCTGACCGAAGGAGCCTTTGACATAACCATCGGGGCCGTTACCGAGCTCTACCACTTTGAGGATGGCCAGGGTACCCTTCCTGATCCTTCTGCCATACGGCAAAAATTGCCGCTGGTCGGCTATCAGCAAATTCAGCTTGATGAGGAGCGCCGGACCGTTGGGCTGGGCAGACCCGGGGCCATGATCGACCTTGGAGGAATAGCCAAGGGGTTTGCGGTCAATAAGGCCGTAGAGTCGCTTAAAGAGAGTGGCATAAAAGCCGGCATTGTCAATGCGGGGGGTGATATCCGGCTCTTTGGTTACAAGCCCGGCCATAAGCTTTGGAGGATCGGCATTCAGCATCCCCGAAAACCCGACCAGGTCATAGCCTCTTTGGAGATTACCGACCAATCCATTGTTACCTCAGGTGATTATGAGCGATTTTTCATCCGTGGTGGCGTTCGCTATCATCACATCCTAGACCCCAAAACCGGATACCCAGCCAGGGGATGCCAGAGCGTTACCATTGTCTCAGAGACAGCCACCGATGCCATGAGTGCTGGAATTTTTGTGCTTGGTCCGGAAAAGGGAATGGCCCTGATTGAGCGGCTGCCGCAAATCGAAGGCCTGATCATTGACCGGGAAGGCAAAGCATTTGTTTCCTCTGGCCTTCGATCAAGGCTGGTTTGGAGGGATAGCCATTAAGGTTTTCCGCAGATTGACCTGGGGAGATAGGATCTTGATTCTCCTCTTGATGCTGATCAGTCTTGGGTCGTTCTTTTTTTTGCCCGCGCGGGGAAAGAATGGCCGGGTGATTATCCAGGCAGAGCAGGGCATTATTGGCCTCTATAGCCTTGATTCTCCCCGGCGGGTGATTTCAGTCTCTGGTCCCTTGGGCTCATCAAGGGTTGAGATTGGGGGAGGAAGGGTGAGGATGCTCTCATCGCCCTGCCCCAATCAGGTATGCACAAAAGCGGGCTGGATCGAGCAGCAGGGGCAAATGATCTGCTGTGTGCCCAATCAGGTCCTGATCCGCATCGTAGGTGATGAGAGCAAAGAGAATGAGTCCTCCCTGCACCTGGATGGAGTAACTCGATAGATAAAGAGAAAACTGATCTGATCGGGGAGTGGTTTTAAGGCCATGAATAGTAAAGAGTGAGGCCATTAATAGTGATTATTAAGTGATTATTATTATGATATGAATAGCGATCTTGAAGCCATGACTAGCACAAATAGCCTAAATAGATCCCATAGCCTGAATAGATCCCAGCGACGGGAGAAAATCAACCGGACCGTGCTTCTTTCTCTTCTGTCTAGTCTGGCTGTTATCCTTTTTATTGTCGAATCAGCTATACCCAATCCGCTGCCTTACCTGAGATTGGGGCTGGCCAATATTGTCATCATGGCGGTCATTGCCCTGTATGGTCTGAGGGATGGGCTTTGGGTATCTTTCCTCAGAAGCATGGTAGGCTCTTTGCTTATTGGCACCTTCTTGGGGCCAAGCTTTTGGCTGAGCATATCGGGAGGGTTAGTCAGCACTATGGCTATGGGCTTGATGTATCGGCTCTTTTCCCCTTTTTTTAGCCTAGTTGGCATAAGTGTTGTTGGAGCTTATGTCCACAGTCTGACTCAGATGGTATTGGTCTTTGTCTTTCTTATTAAGCGGAAAGAGATCTTCTGCCTCTTGCCTGTTATTCTCATGAGCTGTCTGATCAGCGGATTCATTAATGGGCTGGCCGCAACCTTTCTGGTTGAGCATCTGCGAAAGGTGCGGCCTATTAATCTTCTATAATTTAATCGCTCTTATTTATTAGCTACCATTGAGGGACATAACCCTTTTTACCCTATCCATAAACCTTCAATACGTACCCTCAGCCCATCCTTGGTTTTGCCAAGGCTATTGACCAGCCCGCAGTGTCGCCACTGGAGCATGCAGTAGCGAGGCTGGAAGTAATACCGCCTGCCGATCTGAAGCTCAACTCTGCTTGAGTGTACCAGACCTTCATAGGCCGTAGTATTGTAGTAGCCGATATTGATACCTCTTTCTCTGGCCAGCATTGGCCCAACTACACACCAGACTACGGTGCCGTTGAAATAGTCAGGTTCTTCGACCACAACTCCCACGTGGCTAACCGGGCATCCGCAGGAAATCCAGCCAGGTCGTCCATAGAGGATATCGCCCTTTTTGAGGCCAAGTTTTTCCACGTTAGCCGGATTAAACAGGATGATAGTCTCTCGTGGTCCGGGCTCTTGTGGAAACTTATCTAGGATAAAATCATACTCTCGGCCAAGGTTATCCTTCCAGCAGATCTCGGTGTCGGCAGCAGCAGCAGATTCCTGGGCATTTGCCGGCTCAGGCTGCACAGATGATTCCCCAACAAAGATGCATCTTTTAATAGCCTGGGGATTTTTTGATACTATTTCGGAAAACTCTTCACAGCTTTTAAGTCCACACAGACCGCAATTCTTTCCTGGCAATTTAGCCATTATTTCGCTTGTGCTGTTCATGGTTATTCTCTCCTCATGCAATTTTAGGGAGGGCGGCCTTGTGGCCGCCCCAGGATATGCGCCCCAGGATATGCGCCCCAGGATATGTATGTCCATTTGTTATTCCCCACGATAAAATATATCCGCCTCAAGAGGCCGCAGTACTCCAAAGTGAGCCTCTCTCCCGATATCTTTTTTGCCCACGCAGATCGTGCAGGTTCCTACTGGTGGATTTCCCCGCAGAAAGGATGGCTCTTGTATTTCTCCCATTTTCTCTATTCTCCTCACGATATGGTCGATATTGATTCCGTGCAGGGCATCGGTTTCGATCACAGCCACATTCGCGGCATCATTGATGTTGGCTCTAAATACCTCCCGCTCGGCCTGAGATACTAGATCAATTTTGGTGACTACCGCAATGTCGGCCAGCGACAGCATGGGACCAATTTTCCTGGGCAGATTTACGCCGCTGGTGGCCTCCAGGATGACTATACCTAGTGAGTTTTCGATGTAGGGTGAGCAGCGCAGGCACAGGCCTGCTGTTTCCACAAAGAGCATCTCGGCCCCGGTTTGTTTAGCCCATCGCAGGGCATCACCTAGAACCACCACATTGCAATGGTCCGGGCACAAATCCCCTGAATAAACCTTTCTGGCAGGGATTCCATACTCTAGGGTAAAGATCTGATCCTCGTCCGCGAACTGAACATCAATCTTCAGATAGACTAGCTTATATCCTCTGGCCAAGAGTCTTTTGATTACCTGCTTTAAGACGGTTGTTTTCCCGCTTGTCGGAGGACCAGCACAGATAATAGCTTTCATGATATTTCTCCTTCAGTTAAGTAGGTCAAGGGCGTAATTAGGTTCAGGCACAGGCATCAGGCAATATACCCTAAGGCCCGCAGCTGCTCCTTTAGGTCTCGTTCTTCAAGTCGGCATCCTGCTCGAATCTGCGACCTTAGGCCAAGCAGGAGATCATCCAGCTTTTTGATTTCCTCGGCAACCTGCTTCTCCTCATCTCCTGTGATGATTAGCTCCTGCATGGCTCCGGCTTTCATGACCACTCGAAAGTCAGACAGGAGGGTAATTCGAGGATCGTGGGTAACGAAGATGAATATTTTCTTGTAGTGCCTTAGAAGCTCTAGGGCCTTGGTTCGGTGGATCCCGGCATTTTCTATTTCATCCAGCAGGATGATTGGTGAATTTCCAATGATGACCGCGTCGGCTATCAGCAAAGCGCGGGTTTGGCCGCCTGAGAGTTCGGTCATGGCGCTATCCATGATAATCGGCTCTCCGGTAAGGAGGTTGGCAAATTCCAGGGTTTGGTGGATGATAGAGACTGGTGATGAGCTGGTTTGTCGTATTCGAACATGGGTTTCGAGAAAGCGGTACACGGGCAGATCGGAAAGGAAATTGGTGTGTTGGGTAATTAGGGCAATTGGATTTGTGGATGGATCTTCCAGATACTTTTCTGAAGGGGGACGGTCATTTATGAGTATCTTTCGCCGTGAGGGGGTGTTGCAGTTAGCGAAAAGAGCGATGTCATTGATCAGGGTGGTCTTTCCCGATCCGGTAGGGCCGACGATACTCACCACGTTGCCCATTGAAAGGGTTATTTGCTCGACCAGGTCTTTTTGGCCGTTTTTGCCCTGGCCACCGATGATGGTGATTTTTTCTATCTCCATGATATAATCTCCTTTATTATAATTTGTTACTATTATAATTTGTTATATTATTATCGCCACGCGGCTATCATGGGTTAAGCTTTATAGTTAGTTACCATTAGTTTTCAGCTTGTACACTCTTATTATACTCTAATCGGAGTGTTAAGTCAAGGAATACTATTTCACCTAACAAAAAAATAGAGCAAATAGAGCGACCAAAATAGGGCTGCCTACAGAAATCACCGAATAAATAAATATGCATCTTTCTGATAAGCCTTATGATAAGCCTATAGATAAGCTGGCTGAGCGGATTAAGTCTTGCGACTGGTGTCGATTGAGTGGCGGAAGACCGGTTGCGGGCGAAGGCAACCCGCGAGCGCAGATCATGTTTATCGGAGAAGCCCCGGGCAGACAAGAAGAGCTGGCAGGCCGCCCCTTTATCGGTGCTGCTGGAAGATTGCTCAATCAACTCTTGCACGATATCGGTCTTGAGCGGGATGAGGTTTATATCACTAATGTGATAAAATGTCGCCCTCCAGAAAATCGGGACCCATTGCCGGAAGAAATCGAGGCTTGCCGACCGTGGCTCGATGAGCAGATAAGATTGGTTCGTCCTAGGTTGATTGTGCTTCTTGGAAAGCATGCCTTGGGCCGTTTCCTGCCAGGGTTAAAAATATCGAATGTGCATGGGCGGCCTCAGCAGGCAGAAGTGCCAGGTCTTGGATCTATTGTCTTTTTTCCTGTCTATCATCCAGCCTCTGCCCTCTACAACAAGGGTATGCGGACTCCTCTTGAGGAGGATTTCAGGAAAATACCAGACCTTTTGCGATCAATTGTGGCTGGGCGCTGGCCGTCGTAGGTTAAAGTTTTAGGAAAGGGGTTTTAAGGGGAAAACCTTTTTTCAAAAAGGTTTTCCCCTTAACAAGGTTTTCCCCTTAACAAAGTTAGGAGGTGATTAACTACTTAATGAAGATCGCTATTTTAACCAATGAATATCCTCCATATATATATGGAGGAGCTGGAGTTCATGTTCAGTATCTTGTCCGCGAGCTGGCTGCTCTTGAGGACAGGAGGCACACGGTCAGGGTCTTGTGCTTCGGAGACCAGAGAGAGCGGGCCGAAAACCTAATCGTTGAAGGAGCTTGGGCATCTTTTGATTTTCCTCTTCAAGACAGGCGGCACAAGAGGCTAATGGATACCCTGCTGAAAGATATAGTCATGGCTGGCTCTTTGCCTGAAGCCGATCTTGTTCACTGCCATACCTGGTATACTCACTTTGCTGGCTGCCTGATCAAACAGCTTTTTTCCATTCCGCTGGTTCTGACTACCCATTCCCTTGAGCCTCATCGGCCCTGGAAAGAGGAGCAGATGGGTTCAGCTTATTGGGTCAGCACCTGGCTAGAGCGAAGTGCTTATAGTCTCGCTGACGGGATTATCGCCGTATCCCAGGCCATGAGGCGGGATGTTCACGAGCTGTATCAGGTTCCCTGGGATAGGATACAGGTCATCCCTAACGGGATTGATTCTGATCAGTACAAGCCTACTCCTGATCCAGCAACTCTTGCCCATTACCAGATCGATCCTGATCAGCCATTCATCCTCTTTGTAGGTCGGATTACCAGGCAAAAGGGGATAATTCATCTGGTGCGGGCAGTAAGATACTTGCAGCCTGGGATTCAGATCGTGCTCTGCGCTGGTGCTCCTGACACTGAAGAGATTGGCCGTGAGATGGCAGAGGCAGTTGAAGAGACCAGGTCACAAACCAGCAATAGGATTATCTGGATACCGCAGATTGTTCCGACCGACCATCTGATCAGGCTCTATAGCCAGGCGGCGGTGTTTGTTTGTCCCTCGGTGTATGAGCCGTTCGGCATTATCAACTTGGAAGCTATGGCCTGCGGGACGCCAGTGGTCGCCTCTAGCGTAGGCGGAATCACTGAGGTAGTCGTTCATGAAGAGACAGGATTGCTGGTCCCGTTTGACTCTCGCGGCCCGGGCGACTTCGAGCCAAAGGATGCGGAAAAATTCTCCCAGGACCTGGCCCAGGCAATCAACAGGCTCCTGTCCTCGCCGCAAGAGAGAAAACTAATGGGGGAGAAGGCCAGGGCAAGGGTGGAGAAATATTTTAGCTGGAGGAGTGTGGCTAGTCAGACCCTGGGATTTTATCGAAAATTGCTCTCAAAATAAGAGCGGCAAAAGATAAAACCGATAAGCTCTGGCGCGCGTATTATAGGCCATCAGACCTCCAGGAGCCGATCAATAAAGGCCTCCTCTGGCAGCGCTCCCTCAAACTGAACCTTTTCGTTGATCACCACTTTGGGCACGCCGTAAACCTGGTACTTGCTGACTAGGTGAGGAAATTCAGTGATATCAACCATCTCGGCAGTAATAAACTCATTTTCAAAGGCCAATTGATGGGCTGTTCTAACTACCTGAGGGCAATAAGGGCAGGTGAGGGTAACCATAACCTGAATGCGGGTAGGTTTATTCCAACCTTTAATCCTTCGCTTGCTTTCTGCTGACAGCCCTGACTCTCTTTGCGAAACCATGACAATGGTATCCAGGAGAGAGTTAAATTCGTATCCTCCGGGAATGCCGTAAAACCGAAGGCCGTAGTCTCTCTCTCCCATAACCACTGTGGCTGGAATCTGGCTGATTCGGTAGCGTTCTACTTCAATTCGGTTCTTTTGGAAATCAAAGACTTCCACATCGATCTTATCGGAGACAGAAGCGATCTCCTCATTCAGGGTGCGGTTTTCCTGACAAAACTGACATTCGAACTCCTGGGTAAAGACGATGAGCCTTACTCTTTCCTTCAGAGCGGAAAAGCGCTCTTTGACCTTATCAATTATTCGTGAATTTAGCAGCATGGATCAAGCCTCCATCCTCAAAAATGAGATCTTCTTTTATGATCTTCATCTGATTGAGAAAACCCTTGATTGAGAAAACCCTAAACCGCTTATTAATTCGGCAGATTTCCTTCTTTGATTGCAGAGTTAACCTCTAAGGCTTGGGCTAATCCTTTTTATAATTTCTGAAGCTATCCCCTCCTTGTGCCGATAAAAGAAATATCACTGGGAGTCTCACACCGCGGGAGTTTTTCATCCTCTGATTTTTATTTTAATAATCTAATTTTAAACCATAATATATAAAATATTAAATTGATTGACTTATTTAATACAATTAAATATAATCATCTTATCTATAAGCACTCAATCACCAAAAGTTGGTCAAAAAAGCCTCCTCGACACCAATCGCTTTTTCCCTTCTGAGATCTTGAGGATAGACCGTTTAAGGAAGTAATGCCTCTTAGGTTTATCTCGCGATGGCTATATATAACGTTTTTATCACTACTTAACCCTGAGAAAAGGAGTTTTTAACTTTTATGAGAAGGAGTCTTGGTTTATGAGGAAAAAGAGACAAGATCTTCTAGTTAGCCTGGCAGTGAGTTTTTTAATAACCCTCCTGTTCTCTGGCTGTGGAGGGGGTGGTGGAGGGGGAAAATCCCAAACACCCCCTGCAACTACAACCTATACCTATACCTTGACTGGAGAGGTTTATGATGAGCTCCTTGATGGAGCCACGGTTTCCTTTTACTTGACCGATCCCAATCATCCTATTGCCCAGACAGTGACTAATTCGAGCGGGACCTATCAGGCTCAGGTTACGGTAAATGCCGGCACTCAGATTATCTACACCAGGGCTTGCGGAGGGAGATTAGCCACTTCTGGTGAGGAATTCAGCGGAAGGCTCTATGGGGTAGCGCCGCTTACAGGAGCAGCAGGAGGTGCTACCTTGCAGGTTCACCTCAATCCTATAACCTCCCTGCTCCGGCACTATCTGACCGAAACATCGGGCGCTACCCTCGATAATGCCCTCGGTCTGCTGGCCGGAAAGCTCAAAGAGATCGACCCCAATGCTCCTGATAGTATTTCCCAAAGTGATTTGCCCCGACTCAGCAGATCCAATGCCCTGGTTAGGCGGATCAGCAACCTGATCAGCTATCAGGTCGATCAGGCTGATCCGAATAGCCGCAGTATTGATCGGGTAATTAGCCGTATTGCTGGCGGATGGCTGCCTGATGAGAGCAAGCTTAGGCAGGCTCTGGAGCTAGCCGAAGCAGCGGTTGCGAACGGGAAAGGGGAGCTGACCGGACTGGTAGTTGATTTTGATACCAAAAATCCGGTCCAGGGAGCTACGGTTAGGGTTCGGGGCACTTCTTTCCAGAGCCAAACTGATACGGATGGAAACTTTTTCTTCCGCCAACTGCCTGCCGGCATGTCCCTGATTGTTGAGGTAGAGGCTTCTGGATATGCCAGCACGCAAGAGATAGTCGAGATCTCTTCGCATGAAAAGAGTCAGAATATACTCATCAGCCTCAAGGCTGTGGCGGCCAGGGCGGTCCTGGACCTTGAGCAGGGGATCGTCGCCTCCCGCTATCGTGCTAGGGCTCGGAGCCTGCGGGATGGCGGGCTGCAGATCTCAACCTTAGACAATTCCATGAGTCTGACCTTTCCGGCCGAAGCCCTTGGCCGGATGCGGCGCCACTTCAGCCAGCAGCAGGCTCGCTATAGCGGCGGTGCCGAAAATCAAAATCGGATTGTCTATGTCAATATGACCCCAATAGACCCTACGAGGGAGATCGAGGCTTTCCCTGGCGATTTTACCACTAGCGATCCTGATGCCGAAGGAGTTTTGGCCGCAAGGGAGAAAAAGCTTGAATCTGTAGTTTTGGGAGAATTTAGCCTAGTGGATGAATCCGGCAGGCCGATCACCGATCTTGACCTGGGTGAGGGGGTCGAGATTCGCTTTCGCCTTCCCGAAGCCCTTCAGGAGATGTATAGACAAAAATATGATCAGGGCGAGCGCACTATTCCCTGGTATGCCTATGATCCAAATGATGGCATCTGGAAAAGATCGGACCAGCCATCGAGGCTGATTCTGGTGGATGATGTTTTGTATGCCGTGGCTGTGGCCACTCACTTTAGCTGGTGGAACGTGGATTGGCCAGTGGAAACCCACGGCTGCATTGAGGGATATGTGCGGCAGGATGATCAGCCACTGGCTGGAGTTCAGATTGAGGCCAGCGGCATTGATTATCAGGGGCAGAGCTTTGCCATGACTGACCAGAGCGGCCATTATCAAATTACGGTCAAAAGGGGTGCCTGGTCCAGGATCACTGCCCGCTTCGGAGGATATGAAATAAAAGATCCAAATCCCGTTTATGTAAGCCGTCAAAAGTCAGAAGGGTGTGAGCAAAAGGATATTAATTTTCACCTGGTGGATATATGTGGCCGAGTGGTAAACCAGAATAATCAGGGGATTCGCGGGGCCTATGTCTATGTTGACACCGGGATTGGAAAGTTCACTGATCCAAATGGAGATTTTCACTTAATCAGTGACCCGAATCGCAGCCTAAAATTGAAGGTTTCCTATACTCACAATCAGATTAACTATCATGTAACCAAGGATGTGGCTGTAGGGAGTGAAGATTTGTGTGGTGATCGCAAAATCATCATTCCCCTTGATCTTTCACCCCAGTATGTGCGGGGATTCATAAAAATTATTGAAAATAATGCGACAAAGCCTCTTTTAGGCAAGGAAGTCAAAATCTCGGCTGACAATGGATTTACCACTAGCAATGACAGCCAAGGCTTCTATGAGGTGGCGGCAGAGCGAGGCACAAGTAATCTCAAAATCCTCTATCGCTACTATGCCAGCAATGGAAGCTATCTTGAGCAGAGCCGCTCGTTTTCCTGGTCAGGGTCAGGCGCTCTTCAGGGTGATCCGAATGTAACCTTTGAGCTTCATCCTGCCTGGATCTGGGGGAGGGTAGCTGATAAAACCACCGGTGAGCCGATTCCTAATATCCGGATCTCTACTACCCTAGGTACCTACACTCTGTCTGATCCGAACACGGGAGAATATGAGCTTGAGGTTCCGGCCAATACTAGTTTTAAGGCCATAGCCCGGCTGGTCATTCCCGCGGCTGCAGTGGTGGAGGAGGATTGCCAGCAGATTGATCCTCTTGGCTTTGGTGAGCGAAGACAGGTTAACTTTACCCTGGACAGCAGGGTAGCCAAAATCAGCGGCCAAGTCACTGACTCCCAAGGCAATCCGCTCCCCTATGTTTCGGTCGTCAGCGAGTACAAGGCCCGGACAATGACTGACTCAAGCGGCAATTTTACCCTAATTGTTCCAGCTAAGATTAATGTAAAGCTAGCCTTTACCTGTGAGGGATATATACCGGAAATCAGCGAATTTTCTACCCCAGATCGTGGAGTAACCAAGGATATTGGCCAGGTTGTGCTGAATAAGCCCAATTTTAGACCAGTGATTCAGAAGGTGGATGTCCAGCCAGGTCTTCGGGTCTGCTGGGGCGGGGACCCCAATTCAACGGTCATTACCCTGAAGATTACGGCTATAGATATTAACGGCGATCCGCTGACCTATCAGGTCATAACGCCAAATGGTACGCCTGCGGCCACCCTGATCGCTGATCCTAACTGCTTTAGCTGGAAGGCGCCTGCCCTAGGTCAGTATTCATTAACCGTGCAGGTATCGGATGGAAAAGAAAATGGCACAGCCACCGTTCGGCTGCCGATCGAGGTAGTGAATTGTGTAGAGAATCGAGCTCCGGTAATTATCTACCTATCGCCAGACAAGCCCGTGATCGGCACAGTTGGCCAGACTAAAAGCTTTGGGGTTGTAGCCTATGATCCGGATGGAGATGAGCTGGCCTACCAGTGGCAGATCTTGGATCAAAACCAGCAGGTCCTTGACCATAATGTCTGGTCATTATCCGCACCTTCTGGCAAAAATACGAATCTGACTATCCCAGCAGGGCTATTTAACGACCGTGATCCGAATCAGCCTGCTCAATTTACCGTCCGGGTAACTGTGAGTGATGGGAAAGGGAAATCCGTCACCAAAGGGGTCTCCTTGACCGTGTGGGCTAATCTGCCGCCGCAGATCCGAACAATCATGGTTGAACCTAACCATTGTATTTTGGGGGATACGGTTAAACTCCTGGCTGAGGCTACGGATCCTGACGGAGATTATCCTCTTGTCTATAGCTGGTCCTGCCGGGGAGTTTCGATTGGGATTGGTTCCAATATTAACTGGACCATTCCTGATGATCCAAACTATGTTGGCTCTCAGGCTATCCAATTGACGGTTGAAGATAGTGATCCTGATCATCCTCGCTCAGCCAGTCAAATTGTGCAGTTGGTGGTCGGGGCAAACAGTGCGCCTGTGATTAGCGCCTTGACTCCTGACAAGATAAGGGTTTTGCCTGAGGAGGTGATTGGTGTTCAGGCGGCAGTGTCTGACCCTGAAGGCCGGGCTCTTGAGTTTGTATGGTCCTGCACTGCTGGAGCCATTATGAGCGGGCAGGGGACAGGCCAGATCACCTGGAAGGCTCCGCAGGATACCGGCGATAGCAAGATTTCTCTTACTGTAAGCGATGGGCTCAGGCAGACCACAAGAGAGGTTACTATCCGGGTATCTACCCTGACGGTTGATGCCGGAGAAAATAGGGTGATTCTCCTGCAAGCTTTACCCATTACCCTTCAGGGACAGGTGAATATCAGCCCAGCGAATGAGCCCTACACCATAGCCTGGCGGATCGATCCAAACAGCATCCCTGAGGGGGCGAGCCCGCAGCTTTCTTCCCCCACTAGCCTAGCTACTCAATTCAGCACCAATGCTGTTGGCAACTACCACATCTGGCTGACGGCAACTGCGGGTGGTGAAATTTCCGACCAAGATGACCTTTGGGTGAAGGTTACCGATCAGACCCCGCCCACGGTCTCAGGCTATGTGAAGGATGCTCAAGGGAATCCGATCTCTGGGGCTGCGGTTGAGATGTACAGTGCAAATAGCCGGCAGGACTGGGATCAGAAGACAGTAACTGACCAAAGCGGCTATTATGAATTCAGAGATGTTCCATCCGGCACATACTATGTGATTGTGGCCCGCGAGGGATATTGGCAGATGACCAAAGTGATCACCATTCCTTAAAAAGTGAGGTTGACTTAAGGAGGTGAAGTGTTAACGAAGAAAAAAAGGGCTTTTTAAGGCCTAAGTGCTAAGCTCAATTGTTGTGGCCATGAAATATTTTTTGAGAATTTATCAATCATCTCTTTGAGAAAGGAGAAAGGAATGAAAGCTTTCAGAAAATCATGGGTCTTTTCCCTAGCCTTTTTGCTCATCCTTGGGCTGGGATGCTCGTCAAAGAGCAATCAGACCGCCGCGGATGCAGACGGAGGAAAGACGAGCGAGAGACGGGTTCTCCTCAGCGGTACGGTTGACACTAACGGCGCTTCGCCAGAGGGAGTTTTGATTACCGCCGCCAGCATTGATTATATTCCAGGGCAAAGCTCCTCAGGATTATATACCACCCAGACTAACTCTGAGGGCTACTACGCCATGACCATCCCGGTGGGTGTATATAATGTAACCGCTGAAGGTGTGGGGCTTCAGAAGGCGGCTCGGAGCAAAGTACGCCTTTCAGGCACGACCACCCTTGATTTTGTTCTGACCGCAACCGGTGATTTGGCCGGTCGAATCAGCTATCACCAAAGCCCGCAGGAAGGAATAGTGGTCTTTTTGTACGGCACCCAGTTTATGGCCGTAACTGACCAAAATGGAAGCTATAGTCTGCGGGGTATTCCGATTGGGAGCTATCGGCTGGGGATTATTATCCCTAATGAAGATGGAGGAGCTCTGCCGGTGGCTGATGCGGTAGTTATTGAGGCTGGAAAGACCAAAGACTTAGGAACCCTCGATGGCTACACTTTGGGGCGCTTTGCCTTCATTGATTATCTTGAGCCTGGTAAGATTGAAACCAGCCATGATTCTGACTATCCGATTATTATTCACCGCTATGAGCTGTTTGATGAGTGCATGAACCAAAATCAAGGAATTTTGGTGAAATTTCAGCGGGAGATGGATGCCAAGTCGGTCGAGGAGGCGATCCAGATTGAGGCCCCGCCGCAGTTTGCAGCTAGAAACCTGCGCTGGAAATATGAATGGGGATATTACCAAACTTACCAGGAAGAACATTGGGATTCCGAGACCGAATCCCACCAATTTATCACTAAGCGGCGCTTTTATCCTTCGGCCTGCCACCTGCTCATAACTCCCCAGGATGAGAATGGACAGCTTGCTGTCAGGAGTATGCCGGCTGGCAAGTATGTCATTCGCCTAGCCACTTCAGCTAAGGATAGGTGTGGCCATCCTCTCTATCGTGCTTGTGCTTATTCATTTGAGATTCGGGAGATGATGCGCTGGGCAGTCAATGATCATTTTCTTCCCAATGGAGCCAGCGGAGTTGATGTCGCCGGCGGCATACAAGCTCAGTTTACTAACCTGATTGATCATAACTCACTGGACCTGTCCGCGGTAAATATCACTCCGGAGCTCTCAGGCAAAGAGGTTCTTTGGACTGACAATAACCTTCTCATTCGTGGCCGGTATGCCGAAGGGACCAGCTACACTATCACCTTGCCTGCGGGCATAAAGACTATCTATGGCGATCCGATCATCGACGCTGCTGAGCCAGACTCTAATACCATCAGCATTCAGTTCACGACCGCATCTCCTAGGGTAGCCGCTATGCTGCCAAAGCCCGGCAGTCAGGGATACGGGATTCATGAGCCGGTAACCTTGATATTCAACACCATCACTGACCGCGACTCCGTAGAGCAACACATTAAGGTCTACGCTGAGACCGAGGCCGGCGGCAGCGTAGAGATTCCAGCCTGGCAGGATGCCAATAGCCCATCGCCCTCATATAAGCTGCTCTGGGCAAATCCGCCTGAGGAGAACCCCTCTAATTTTTACATCAGCTACTATGAAAAGTGTGAAGGCTGCGGCCCAGGCTCAGAATGTGATGAGGTCTGCCCGAAAAGCCTTGGCGATCATCTGCTAATCTCCTTCCCACGGCAATATGGCCATACCTATCGGGTTGAGCTGGACGGCAACGCTGTTTCCTCAATGGGGAGTAAAATCGCTGCTTTCTCAGGCTCATTTAAGACCAAGGTCCCCTGCCTGGTGGACCAGAATATCAGGGATGGGGAAACCATAACCGACCTGTATATAGAAAATCTGTGGTTCAGATACAATGTCCCGATTGATATTTCTGAGGCCAACATCATCCTGGCCACAGAGGATGGGGAGAATATTCTGCTGGGAATAAAACCCTGGCACAGCGAGCTTTATCTTTTCCCCAAGAGTTTGCCCCACTCTACCCACTTTATCCTGACCTTGCAGAATATCAAAGCCGATGATGGCTCGCTGATTCCTGATCAGACCATTAAATTTTCAACCCCGGGGCTGACAGTGGTCGAGAGCCTGCCGTGGCATGGGCAGATCGGCTATATTCTTGAGCCGGATGGCCGCAATAATTTCGTCAACATTAAGTTCAACGGCCAGTTGACCGAAGAGATGAAACAGGCCATTGAGGATACTACCCGGGTTATCGGTAGTATTTACAGCCCGGATGTTGATCCAAACAGTCTGCCTGCTAACTATCCACGGCCGATGTTCATCTGGTGCACTTGGAAATTTGGCTGGACACAGCTTCGGATTGCCTTTACTATGGATCCTTGCACCAACTACAAGATTCAGTGGGATAGGAATTCGACCGCTACTTCCTGGCTGCCCCGGGACATTGTCTTCAGCACGGCCTGCCCACAAGATGAGCCGATGATGGTCAAATTGCTGTATCGCACCGAGCCTGAAAATGGGAGCAGAGGGGTAGATCTATATTCTAACGTCAATCTTTATTTTGCCGTGCCGGGAATTCAAGAATATTACGGCCCATACCGGGTGAATCTTGAAGTCTGGGCTGGCGAAACCAAGCTTAATCGCTACAACGACTACAATATCACCTTCTCTCCCTATGAGTGGGATTGTCCGATGGGACAAAAAGATCCTTGGGGCAACTGGAGATGTGACGAATCTACCTCCACATACGTCAGCCACCTTATCTTATCCTTCTCCCATCTCAAGCCCAATACCACCTATAAGATCGAGGTTACGGATATCTATAGTGATCCATGCTATTCGGGCAGTATGCCAAGCCTGCCGCCGCTTGAGTGGAATATCCCCTATACCTATACCTTCACTACCGGAGCACCTAAGATCGAGATACAGGCGGATAACAAGGCTGGAGAGTTGATCTTCAAAGCTGATGAGGGTTACTTCTTCAGGACCTCTGACCTTAAGGATCCGAACATAGTGTCAATTCAGCCGAATCTGCGCGATGGCGGAAAGTGGGAATTTTATGGCAATCCAAATGATTCAACCAATGATCCAACCTATGCCACCAAAGCTATCTTGCACTATCGGCCTACTAATTATGCCCTGATCAAGGTCCAGATTCTAAAAGGGATGGACTGCTTTGCTCCTGCTGACGAGGTAGGGGGCTGGAACCTGATCGGCCAATTTGGCAATACTCCCGGCAAGTGGGTTCTTCAGGTCGAGCCGGATATCTTCCTGCCTAAGCTGGAGAGAGTCGAGCAGGTAGGTGGAGATCGCTATAACTTCATCCGCCTGTTCTTTAATGTGGATCTTGACTCGGCCACAGCTCTTGATCCTAATAAGTATCAGATTTCCTATATCGACGGCAATGGAGCAGTCAAGAGCCTTGGGGTTCAGCGGGTCTTGGATTACTCTTGCCTCCAGAATAACGGTTGGGATCCTAACAGATGTGATCCTTCCCTTGCGCCTCCCAGGATAGGGGGAGATGGACAGGTGGTATTGAAGACCGACCCACAGGATAATAATGTAGAGTATACCCTAAGGGTAAGTGGAGTTAAGAGCCACAGTCTAAGATACGAGATCGTACCAGAAAACGGCCTGGCCAAATTCCTTGGAAGAGCATATACCGGTCGGGTAATGGAGGCTACCTGCCTTGAGACCATAGATGATATCCGCAATACCGATGGTGATCTTTTGGATGGTTATCTCTCTAGCTGGTATTCCTGGAAGATGCGAGCTAAGAAAATCGCCATACGGTT
This sequence comes from bacterium, assembly GCA_023512255.1. Lineage (GTDB taxonomy): Bacteria > SZUA-182 > SZUA-182 > DTGQ01 > DTGQ01 > DTGQ01. Next base: position 21,473 of record JAILZY010000060.1, read on the forward strand.
TGATCTGCCTATGGATCCAAACACGGTCAGAGCAGGGGAAAATGTGGTCATTACTCCGTACGGCTCTTCCACTTCCCCAAGTTGGATCGACTGGAGATGGTATAATGATAATACCATCATGGTGATTACCTACCTCTATCAGGGCACTGACAACGGCTACGGCGGATACTATAATAATTATCCTCCCTCAAATTTTACTATCAACGTAGGTGAAACCTGCCGAAATGCTAAAGGCGAGAAGCTGACTAACACCCCCACCTCTTTCTGGGCGTATTCTTATAATCCGATCATTCTCTCTCCATCTGCTCAGCTTATTCTTGACAGCACAACCGACCCGAGCAATCCTTCGGCTACTGTCGAGATTGACTATTCCTACTTGTACGGTGTTCCTGAAGATGCGGCTCAACTTGCGGGCAATTATCGGCTGGTTGATCCCAATCGGATCAATGCTGCTTCAGGAGCGCCGATCAGCGTTCTTGACTGCGATGGGAATCCGGTAGTCGTCGAATCGGTTGATACCTCTGGCTGGCCAGGCCGGTGTGTCCTGAAGCTTAGTAAGCCTCTAGCCAATGAGCGTGTGTGGCTAGTTCTCTCTGGGATTCCCAACTCTAGTATGATGCCGAGCTGGTTCCCGAGGGAAGCTTTGGGGGATACAGGCGCCTGCTCTCTTTGGTATCAACCCCCTGCTTGCGGTCAGCCTCCTGTGCCTCCACCGCCAGCAGGCACTGCGCCCATTGTGTCCATCGTATCGCCGACGGAAGACCAAACCTTTAGGCCTGGGGACCTCATTACCTTGCAGGCGAGTATTTCCGATCCTGATCCTGAGGATGCTACCTTCCCGTCAGAAAATGTTGTTTGGGAGGATGAGACAAACGGCCAGCAGATTGGAAATGGAACGACATGTAGCGGTACAATACCATCTGATATTTCACCTGGACTCCATCAGATCACCGTAACGGTAACGGATAGTCAGGGCCATGTGGTAAGTGCCAGTGTGAATATTAATATTGAATAACTATTGAATAGCTTTTTCAACCCTTACCTTCTTCCCCAGATGTTCCCCATATTTAAAATTAGGAGAAGTAGATAAGCTGCAGGGGAAGGGTATTGAGGTAAAAGACAATAG
>JAILZY010000161.1 GCA_023512255.1 bacterium
ACTTTCTTCTCTCTTTATTTTCTCTCCTCCCCTTTATATTTTCAACATTATTTTTTCAACATGGGGAACATCTGGGATTACCACACTTTCGCTTGAATGACGATAAAAGTGTCCGGTAGTGAATTACCCTTTTGTTGATGGGGACAAGACTCCATCTTTACCTATAGAGAGGATATTTACCCTTTTGTCAATAGTGGATCCCTGAGCTTATGCGTCTTAATACAAACAGGAAGACTGCTTCAAGGTATTAGATTTGATCGGAAGTAACAAACATATTGAGTTGTCGGATTCGGCTTATACTGCTGGATCGGGGTATGTATCTGCAAGTGTTGTTCTCGCTCAAGAAGTTGTTTCATGGTATCATCATGTAGGCTTTATCTGCATAGACTTCTCCTCCTTCAATAGGTGGGCAATTTGATTGAAAACACTCAGATCATGTTCACTTGCTGAGGTGAGCAGCCAATATACTGTGGCAGAGGAGCGGTTCCTTATGCTTTTTAATAACACCATAAATAAAAATGGCGAGCAGTTCTTCATCACTAAATTGGGGATTGTTGTTGTTACTCATCCTTTGGCAAAAAGGCCAAAGCTGGGTTTTATACTGTTCAATGATATATACAAAAACAGTGATTAATAGAGTTTGCCAATCCATTGGCTCTCCTTTCGATAGGGGTGGCAAGTTAATAATCTTTCCCCTTATCGGAGGAAAACAATGGATTTATTCAACCCTTAATTCGCATCTCGCTACTGGACACATTTTTAGAAATAGGTTAAGAATGGATGAGCTGCCAATCATGATATACTTTTAAGTAATTAAAATCTATGCTTTTGCACTTTTTCTCCAAGGCCTTGATTTTACTGGATTTACTATTAGAGGTAACTTTCAAGGATTTCAAGGCGATAAGAAATTTCTGCAAAAGTGTAGTTAAAATAAAAAAGGAGTATACCATGAGTAATAATCAGGTCATTAATTTCTACTTAAATTTATCCTCTTCCAAGCGGCTCAAAAGGCATAATGAATCGATAACGACAGGGCGCTTTCATCAAGCATCCGATACTCGGCAGACAGATTGATATTTTCTCGCCAGCAGTAGTCAGTCCCAAGTCGGCAGCCGAATTGATCTTTTTCATCGAAGTTGATATTAGCAGATAAATTGGACAAATCAAGACTTCCTGAAGATTTGGCATATAAAAGGCCAAGATACGGAGAGAATTTGCTGAATCCTTGATAGATAGTATCAGCAGCCACCTCATACTCTACCACTTTGGCCGTAGCTGAGATGCCGCTTCCTCCATCCTCATTTCCCTTTGGGGAGTAGCGCACAAGATCCAGATTCAGTTTGATACCTAGGGGAGATTCAGGGATGGAATAAACATCCGAGCAAATCCCAACACCGTAAGCAAAGGCAACGGCCTTTTCGAATTTAACCTGCGGGCTCAGGTTAAGGGTTTGATCAAATCCCATACTTACCGAGCCAAGATTAAGATAAAGACGGGTGTTTTTGAAAAGTTCAGAGGCATAGCCAAGCTGAGCTATGGTCCGTTTGGATTTTATGGTATTGTCGCCGATACCATTAGTAAAGACAACTTTTTTCTGAATAACCAGCTTGTTATGAACATTGAGATGAAATCTTTTCGAGCTGAAATCCTCCTCCTTCGGAAGCTTTAGATTCTCTTCCTCCTCTTTCCCTCCCCTAATGGTGGAGCGGTAGAGTTTTTTGGGATAAGACATCAGTCTACTGAACACACCCTCCTTGGCAGATTCGCCAGCGGCTGGCAGTGGGGATTCAGCCTGAGCAGCCTTCTCACCTCCAGCTTTAGTGGATAGCAGAGCCAAATTCTTTTGAGCCACCTCATTACCTGGCGCGATCTTCAAAACCTTCTGGTATTCCTCACGAGCCTCAGACAGCATTCCCTGTCGCTCATACAGCCCAGCAAGTTGCAGATAAGCATCCACCATTCCAGGATCGAGCTGATAGGCTTTTTGATATTCAGGGATGGCTTTCTCCCTCTTGCCCATGTGCTCAAGACACAATCCCATATTGTAGTGAAGCTCAGGATCATCAGGCATGAGGTTTAAGCCTTCATAATAGCGATCTAGGGCAAGATCATACTTTCCTTGCAGACTATAGATAGCCGCTAGATTAAAAATTGCCTCATAGAGTTGAGGATCAGCTTTGATAGCTGCCCTATACCCTTCGGCTGCATCATCAAGGCGGCCGCTCTTTTGTTCGGCCAAAGCTAAGTAATAATAAGCCTCTGCCCGATGTGGATCCAGGATCAGGGCTTTTTTAAATTCCTGAATCGCGGCCTCATGATCTTGATTATGCAACTTCTCAATTCCAGCCTGAAGATACGATTCCGCCCCTTCCAAGGGCTTGGGCTGAATTTCCTTCTGGATAGAGGTTTGCCCAGCAGCCAAAGAATCTGATCCTTTAGGGAGCAGATATTTTTTCCCGAATGAGCAGGAAGTAGAAAATATTACCATCAGAAATAATGAAGCCAATTTTAACCTTTTCATAAAACCCCCTCAAGGATGTAATAACCATCAATCATGGGCTTAATGAAAAACCCATAGTAATTCACCTAAAATTTGTTTGGATGCACAAGCACATAAGAAAAAAAACGGGCAATAACAACTTTCGGAACAATTCGCCTCAAGTTGTCTGGATGTGCCTCCAGCTTATCTGGATGTAGAGTCATAGATAATAATTTATTTTATTACCTTCTATATTTTTTAGCAAGGAAAAATTTTCAAAAAATCCCCAAGCCGTCCTCTTTATCGGTCTAAATTGCAGCTCAAAGACTGGGTTTTCATTCACCTGTAACCAATTTTTCTTCTTCTACCCAGATGTTCCCCATATTTAAAATTAGGAGAAGTAGATAAGCTGCAGGGGAAGGGTATTGAGGTAAAAGACAATAG
>JAILZY010000162.1 GCA_023512255.1 bacterium
CAGACTCCGCGCTGGCAGGCTCGATGATCACTATAGGCTCCAGCTCAAACCACCGTTCCCACCGAATTCGGCCCTCTCGATCCTTAGCATAACGATATTCCTTACCCCCTTCAATCCGTCTCCACATCGTCCAGCCAGTCAGATCTTCATTGATGCCATTTAAATATTGCAAATTACGAGCAATAAGCTCGTCATCAGTGATCTCAGTCTTTGACTCATCAGCAGAGGAAGCCGAGACCAGGGCAGGTAATGGCCCCGGCTGTTCAACATGGCGGAATGCCGTCCTCTGCTGATTAGGTTCGCTGCAGTGCACTTCTAATGTGGACGTTACAGAAGACGTTACAAAATTATCTGAATTATTACAAAGAGATAAGTCATCTTGTAACTGTTGTAACGCTTGTAACGCTGATTCGTGATTAAAATTTTTCCGACCTTCGTTTAAATTTTCAATCCATTCATATAAAGAAAATTGTTCCGATTTTTTCATAAATTATTTTTCATAGTTACAAGCGTTACAATAATAGATATATATAGTATAAATATATATATTATATATAGTTATTAATGTAACTCTATTTGTAACGTTCATGTAACTCTGTAACTAGTTACTTATTAAATATTTGTGTAGTATCAAAAACCCAAGCTCTTAATGGTTTACTTTCTACTTGTTGCTCGTATTGTTTTGTAAATCTAAAAAGTTCATTTGATTTAATATAAGCTGGATGTTCTCTCAAACTGGTTTGCAGGTCTTTAATTTGAACAGGGAAACTAATCCTATCATCCTTAATTTTTTGAAGAGCCTCATTAAGATTTATAATCAAGCGCTTATTTTCTTTATCTCTCAAAATAAACCATGCTTCATCTGTTGGTATATTATTCAGAATATCAAAGAAGATATCAGCCACACTTTCAGCTCTATGCCTGCATTCCTTCTGTTTTGCTCTACCTATCTCCTGAATATAGGATTTAAGATCATATTCAACTTGTAACACTTCGCAGAGCAGCCGATGGAATGCCAGTACAAGCGCATGGTTCTCGGTTATTCTTGCGTCGCCTATAGCCTCTTTAATATCGTTTTTTGCTTGCCGGAAAGCATCAAACCACCTAGTTTCAAAAATCTCTCTATACGTCATTACCCAGGGGAAAAAATATGTCATTTCCGATGGAGATATCTGAATAAGGGTATTGAATGCCTTAGCTGTTTCAGGGGTTAAATCGTCTTGTTTAAATCGTAACGATATTACCCTTTCCTTTTGTGCTTTCGACTTGAAAGGTTCCCTGTTTTGAACGAACAGAAGAGATGACTGAAAAGGAATTTCTACCGTCTGGATATCGTTACTCTTCAGAGCCCTTACTTGGAGTGGATTATCATTGTATAGAGTCAGCAAAGCATCTAAATCAAACCTAATGTTATCCTCAGAATTGCTTTCTAGAAGCGCCTTGAATAGTGCCGATACTTGTGCAAGTTTTCGTATCTCTCCTTTACTGGTATTTACCTTCCTCATGGGCAGCCCCTCTTCGTCCAGGCCTTGAAGAATATTGAGGAATCTGGTAAGCATGGATTTTCCTACTTGTGTATCGCCCCAAAAGGAGAGAAATGGGAAAAAGCCGATTTTGGCTTTGACTCGATGGACGAACCAGCTTGCCACTACCCAAGCAATTGCGGTTATTCCCTGATTTCCCCAGGCCTGATAAACCAGTTCGTATACTCTTTTTGGTTCAATACCCTTAATCGGGTTTATTGTGGAATATTGGGCGGGTCTTCCCTGTTCGAATCGGGACATCTCAAAGAACCCTTTGGAATTCGGAAAGATCATTTCTCCTTTTCGGCCAATAGCGAAGTCTTTGAAAATATAGTAATCACTTTCCTTGTCGTATCCGATCACCTGTAACTGCCTGACAACTGGTGCCCCTGATTCAACTATCCGCCTGGTTAAGGCCAGAGAAGCTATCTTGTCGCCTTCCCATAGCACCCGTGCTCGCTGCAAAAACATTTGGGTTAATCCCCCAGGGGAGGCAATTTCGTTAGCTGACACCGTACATCGGACCGGACGGCCCCCGCTGCTTGGTTTAATCTTCAGGTAGTAGCGGTTAACTGGCTCTTCTGGATTGCTATTGTCAAGTTGGTAATGATCTACCTCCAAAGTGAAATTTGATACTTTGTAGGTTTTTGGCTCTTTATCTCCTTTTTTTGCTGTAGAGAAATAATAGCACTTGTCGAACACAAAAAGCCCTGCTGCGTATTTACAGCCGGAATGCTGATAGTAGAGCAATGCGTATTCTTGTGCGTCTTCAGCAAGTGCAAGTTTGGCCCGATACTCAAACTCTGGTAGCTGTTTTTTAAAGTATTCCCTTACCTGATCCTTTGGTCCTGATAAAAGCAGGTCATTCCAATCTCCTTTAACCGGCATTATGGCTGCCGCATCCGGGTAATGCTTTTTCCAGTTACGCAATGCGGATGCTCCGGCCTCGTCGGAATCAAAAGCAAATACTATGTTCCTAAATTCGGACAGGTTTAACTTTATAGGATCCTGCCCTGACGATAAAACAGCAATCGCCTGTAAACCTATTTCAATTAAAGAAAGAGCATCAATAATACCTTCAACAATGTAGATAGGTTTATCGTAGTCATACTTAAGCCCAGGATGTTTCCACACTACCCCGGAAGTACTGCCTTGGTTATGAGTTTTTCCCTCGCCAGGAGGAGGATTGAATATCCGACCATTATAAACGCCATCGGCGACTTTGAACATCACTCCGCCCTTGCCACAGATGTTCCCCATGTTGAAAAAATAATGTTGAAAATATAAAGGGGAGGAGAGAAAATAAAGAGAGAAGA
>JAILZY010000163.1 GCA_023512255.1 bacterium
ACTTTCTTCTCTCTTTATTTTCTCTCCTCCCCTTTATATTTTCAACATTATTTTTTCAACATGGGGAACATCTGTTCTTCCCCTCTCTTTACAAGGAGAGGGGAAGAAGGGCAGAAGGTTTGCTGGCTGGCAAGTTGACAAGCCATTTACAATCTGGTCAAATGGGGGACAAGAAATGATGGGCAAAATAATAGTCAATGGAAAGAAAATCGTAGCCCTGGGTATTTTAACATTACTTTTCCCCTTCCTCTCCGCCATAGCCTATGCTCATGGTGGGCATGCCAGCGGCCTTAGGCGATTTAAGGGGTGGTGGGATATAATTCGTCTGAAATACTGGGGAGCGATTATCTGGGTGCTGCTAGCTGCTTTGGCCTGCCTGATTATTCTGTTCGTTTTCCAGCAGATCAAGGCTAAAGGCAGAGGGCAGGATAGCCCGACACCAGCTGCTTAGCAGCCCGATATTAGCCTGAGTAGCCCGACACTGGCTGCTTAGCAGCCAGACGCACACCAGCCTTATATCTTTTAACATATTTTTTAACGTTTTTATCAATCCCTGTATCAATCCCTGCCATTTCCCGCCATCCCCCGAATTGCGTCCTGTAGTGATCCGAAAAGATAGATAAAAGATAGATGATGACTGAAGATGAGAGAGGGGGGAAGTGAGCTGCTCCCTCAATCTGATTATTGATGATTATTGATGATGAAGCCGCATCGTTGGTAAGCCTGGGTATGATCGCCATTAAAACCGTAGGCTTGAGAAAAATCTACAAGAGCGGATTGGCCAGAAAGGTAGAAGCCCTCAAGGGACTGGACCTTGAAATCGAGGAGGGGGAAACCTTCGGCTATCTGGGACCAAACGGCGCCGGGAAAACCACTACCTTAAAGCTCATTCTGGGGCTGATGCATCCGACTAGCGGCGCAGCTTATATTCTGGGAAAAGATAGTCGGACAGTAGGGGTGAGAAATGAAATAGGTTTTCTCCCTGAACAGCCTTACTTTTATAGCTACCTGACCGCCTATGAGTTTTTGAACTTTTATGGCCGGCTGTTTGATATTTCCAATGGCTCCTGCCGTCAGAGAATCGATGAGCTGCTTGCCTTGGTAGGGCTCAAAGGGAAGGGGCATCTGCAACTTCGGAAATTTTCCAAGGGGATGCTGCAGCGGCTTGGTATTGCTCAGGCTCTGATGAATGATCCGCGGGTGATCTTTTTCGATGAACCCTTCTCTGGCCTTGATCCCATTGGCCGAAAAGAGATTCGGGATATTGTCTTGAAGCTGAAGGAGAGAGGGAAAACCATTTTTTTCTGCTCTCATATCCTGTCTGATGTAGAAATGGTTTGTGACCGGGTTGGGATTTTGGTCAATGGAGAGCTCAAGGCTGTTGGGCGGATTGACAGCCTGCTGGAAGCCAAGCTGAAATCAGTGGAAATCGCCTTCTCAGGACTGGGAGAGAAGGCCAAAGAGAAAATCAGACCAATAGCTACCCGGATGCTGGATCAGGCGGATAAGACTCTAGCGGTAGTTCCTGACCGAAAGGCGGCTGATCAGGTCGTGAGGATTATTTCTGAAGAGCAGGGTTCTTTAATTTCTCTGACCCCGATCAGGGAAACGCTGGAAGATATCTTTTTAAAAGAAGTAGCTGGTTGAAAAGAGGTTTTATCATGCGAAAAATTCAAGCCATTATGATCAATACCTTTCGGGAAGCCGTTCGAGACAGAATCCTTTATAACCTCTTGCTCTTTGCCCTGCTCATTATTGGAGGCTCTATTCTGTTGGGTACTTTGACCATCGGAGAGCAGCAGAAGATCATCAAGGATATGGGCCTGGCCAGTATCTCGATCTTTGGCACGCTGATTGCCGTTTTCGTTGGCATCGGCCTGGTTTACAAAGAGATTGAGCGAAAGACGATTTACAATATCATTGCCAAACCGGTTCACCGCTATCAGTTTCTGATTGGCAAGTACCTGGGGCTCATCCTGACCTTGCTGGTTAATGTCCTGATTATGACCGGAGTGTTTTTGTCTATTGTTTACTTCATGGATGGCAGCGTCAAGCTGAAGCTGATTGAGGCGATTTTTTTAATCTTCATGGAATTGATGATCGTTACCGCTATAGCTCTCCTCTTTTCTACATTTACTACTCCTACCTTAAGCGCAATCTTTACCCTGGCTATCTATGTGATTGGCCATCTGAGCCGGGATTTAAAGGTGTTTGGAGCAAAATCAGAGCTTGCCTGGGTGAGGCATCTCACCAAGTTCCTATATTACCTGATGCCTAACCTGGAAAACTTCAACATTAAGGGGATGGTTGTTCACAACCTTACCCTGCCGGCCAATTTTACCCTCCTCTCCTCTCTATACGGCCTTCTCTATACAGGCATTTTGCTGATTGTGGCCATAGCTATTTTTCAACAGAGGGATTTTAGATAATTTTTTGGAAGGAACCCTTTTGAAAAAGGGTTCCTTCCAAACCATCCTCCTAAAACTTTAATTAATAACTATTAACTAAAGTTTTAGGGAAGGGGTTTAAGGGGAAAACCCTTTTTCAAAAGGGTTTTCCCCTTATATATATTAGCATTGATCTTACAGCCTGAGCCTGATGGTGATTAGGATCAAGGATGAGGGTCTTTCGGTAGTGCTCTATGGCTTGGGGATAGTTCTGAAGGCGAAAGAAGAGTCCAGCTAGGTTCAGGTGGATATCTGCCGGATTAAGGGGTGGTGGTGAGCCCTCTTCTTCTGTCAAGCAAAGGGCCTGTTGATCAGATGTTCCCCATGTTTAAATTAGGAGGAGGAGATAAGCCGCAGGGTAAGGGTATTGAGGTAAAAGATAATAG
>JAILZY010000061.1 GCA_023512255.1 bacterium
CAGATAAACCAGAAACTCGATAATCAGATCACTCAGATAAACCAGAAACTCGATACTGAAATCGGCCAAGTAAGGCAGGAACTCGGTCAGATAAACCAAAAACTCGATAATCAGATAAGTCAGATAAACCAAAAACTCGATACTGAAATCGGCCAAGTAAGGCAAGAACTCGGTCAGATAAACCAGAAACTCGATACTCAAATCAATCAGATAAACCAGAAACTCGATACTCAAATCGGCCAAGTAAGGCAGGAACTCGGTCAGATAAACCAGAAACTCGATAATCAGATCACTCAGATAAACCAGAAACTCGATACTGAAATCGGCCAAGTAAGGCAAGAACTCGGTCAGGTAAACCAGAAACTCGATAATCAAATCACTCAGATAAATCAGAAACTCGATACTCAGATAAGCCAAATAAACCAAAAACTAGATACTCAGATCAGTCAGATAAACCAGAAACTCGATACTCAAATCGGACAGATTAGGCAAGAAATCAGCCAAGTAAGGCAGGAAGTCAAGCAGGAAATCAACCAAGTAAGGCAAGAGATCGGGCAGGTAAACCAGCGACTCGATACTATCCTGCAAGTTCTTGTCTCAAAGAAAGAATCATAGGGAAATCGCAATGCGTATCGAAGCAATAGAGCTGTTCAATATCTTCTCAGAAGCCTTCAGCAAAGAAAAGGCTCAAGTAGCAGCAGAAGACATTGAGACCCTAATCAGCTAGCACAAACGAGAGTTTAGCGACTAAATGAGGATGTCCGGTAGTCTGAGATAAAGCTAACCGAAGTCTGAGCTAAAACTAACCAAGGGACTTGAAGCCATCAAGCTGGAAATTGAAAAAGTCAGATTGAAAATCGAGCAAGCCAAATCAAGCACCATCAAGTGGGTGGTCGGCTGGATGGTCGCTCTTATAATTGCTCCGCTCTTATTTATTAGCTACCATTGAGAGCCTAATAAGAGCTAAGCTCCTTTGAGGGTTTATGGTGTTCTGATATAAGAGCGAAGATAAAATAAAACACCATCCATTCCGAATCTGGCCGTCTGTCTAAGCCCTATGCATCCAAGACCTTATACATCCATACGATTTTCCTTGGCTGATGATCATTCAGAGTGGTCAGCGAGGTAGGCTTTTTATTTATTATTTATTATTTATTATTTATTATTTATTATTTATTCTATATATAGAATGGATTAATATTTTAGTTGTTGAGTTTCAAAAATCATGTCTCGAATTTAAGCCAGGCTACTTATTGAATTTTTAATCAATCTATGCTATTCTTCTACTCATAACTTGTTAACTTTTTAGGCGTTTTTTTTGTGTTTCTTTTTTAGGTAGATAACATTTAGGCAGATAATCACAGAGCATGGATCAATCTAAAGCGGGCTACATTTCCATTGTCGGCGCTCCGAATGTCGGCAAATCTACGCTCCTTAATTGGCTAGTTGGAGAGAGACTGGCAATCGTAACTCACAAACCCCAGACCACAAGAAACAAGATTCTAGGGGTCAGGACCGAAAATCAAGCTCAGATGATTTTTCTGGATACGCCAGGTATTCATCGAACCGCTAAGGCCAAGCTCAACCAGCGAATGGTCAAGCGAGCGGTTGAAGCTATCAATGAAGCTGATCTGATCTTGTTGGTAACCGATGCCTCAAAGCCATTTCAACCCGATGAAGAGTATACGATTTCGGTCCTTGAGCAGACCAAGCGGCCAATCATTTTGATTATCAATAAAATTGATTTGGTTTCCAAAGACTCTCTCCTGCCAATAATCGATGAGTACAACAAGCGGCTCAATCCTGTGGAAGTCTTTCCCATCTCTGCCCTTCGTGGGGAGAACATGGAAGAGCTCGTTCCCAAGATTATCCATTATCTTCCTCCAAACCCTCATTATTATCCCGACGATACCCTAACCGATCGGCCAACCCGCTTTATCGTGGCTGAAATAATCCGCGAGAAAGTCATCCAGTTGACCAAACAGGAGCTTCCCTATTCCACGGCGGTGAAGATCGAATCCTTCAAGGAGAACACTCCTAATGGAATTATCAGGATTTCAGCCACTATTTTCGTAGAGCGAGATTCTCAAAAAGGGATTTTGATCGGCAAAGGGGGAGCCATGCTCAAACGAATCGGTCAGATGGCCAGGGAAGATCTCGAGCACTACCTTGGGGCTAAGGTATTCCTTGAGCTATGGGTCAAGGTAAGTCAAGACTGGCCAGATAATGAAAGGTCTTTGGATGAATTTGGCTACTAGCCCCTTGCTATCAGCCGCTAATCAATAATGCCGACCACTCTAGCCACTTTTTACTTATTTGACTTATATGTCTCTTGAGCGAACCACCGGACTTATTCTAAAAAGTATTAAATACAGCGACACCGACCGCATTATCACCTGCTATACCCACAAGTATGGCAAAATTCAATGCATTGCCAAAAGGGCGCGAAGGCAAAAAAGCAATTTTCTCTCCAATATTGACCTTCTGACTTATGCCGAGCTGGTGATTGTAAAAAAGGGGATCAAGAATATCTATCCCTTGCGGGAAGCGGTCATTATCCAGTCGTATCACCGCCTGTATGAGGATCCTCCCCGGCTCTATGCGGCCTTTTATATGGCTGAGCTTATCCAGGAGCTGACTCCGGCGGAAGATAAAAAACCCGAGATTCTGTCCCTCATTCTCCGGCAATTGGATATGCTTCAGAAGGGGGAAGATAGAGAAAAGCTCACCCTTATCTTCGAGGTCCGCCTATTGTCCCTTTTAGGATACCAGCCCCAGCTTGAAAAATGCCTGTTTTGTCTGGCTCCTGTCGAATCATCAAAGATGGGATTTATACCCTCGATGGGAGGGATTGTCTGCCAAAGCTGTTGCCAGAAAAAACATATCTCTTGCCCCTCGATCTCGCTGGGAAGTTTGAATTTCCTGCGCCAAGCTATAAAATTCCCGTTAAACAAGACTGACCGCCTCTGCCTGACCTCATCGAACAGGAAAGAACTCCTGAGCCTCCTACATGCCTTCATCACCTATCACCTTTGCCGGGAAATCCGCTCCTATCGGTTTATTCAGCTAAACTGCTGATTGACTATGCGCTATGCGCGAGCGTGAGTAAGATGTCGGAAGAGCGCTCAAGCCCAGGATAAGCTGATATGTACCCCCGCGGCGAATCGTGAGTTAATATTTTAGGGGAAATTTTTGATCTCTGGCGAAACCAGAATGGTGGTTTTTTGGCTCATCACCACCAACCCAGGTTTTGCTCCCTTCGGTTTGGTAACATATTTTTTGAAAGCATAGGCTACGGCTACCTTAGTATCATTTCTGGCTTTACTAAAATAGGCAGCCAGAGAAGCCGCCTGGAGAATGGTTGAATAGGGAATCTGAGACAGCCGCTGCGGATTCCTCACCAGGACATGGGATCCGGCCGCATCCTGAGCATGAAGCCACAGATCATCCTTGCGGGCAATTTTGCTGATCAGAGTATCATTGCCCCGATCATTTTTCCCCACTAGGATGTCTAACCCATCTACTGAGACATAGCGGCGAATATCTTTAAAGGGCAACCTGGCCGAAGACGCCCGCGGACCACAGTCCGCTTGTGGGGTAAGCTCATCTGGCTGAATGATTCCCTCTTCTCGCAAGGTATCCGCATACTCCAAAAGAGCCGTAAGGCTCTCCTCAGCCTCAAGCCTGCTTAACCACAGGGAGAGAGAAGTCAGCTCTCTTTGAGCCTCTTCAAGCCGCTGTCTGACAATATCTTTTGATCTTTTAGCTTTAGTATACTTTTTATAATAGCTTTGGGCATTCTGAATAGGAGTCAGCCGTGGGTCAAGAGGAATGGTTATAAAGGCCTCAGACTGCGGATCGAATAGATCCCTGGCGTTGAGTTGATCCATGCCTTTCCTGAGTTGATGGGCATAGGCCATGATGAGGTCAGCCTGCTTGCGGTACTGCTCTGCCTGCTCAGCCCGGCAAAGATCATCCTCAAGGGCCAGATGCCGCGCCCTGGCCTTATCAAGGGCCAGACGAACCTTTTGCCCGAGATAACTCCGCAAGGTTTGGACAGCGCTCATCTGGTGCCATATTTTTTCTAACTGTCTGGCCGCTTCGCTAGCGGTTGAAAAAACCTGATCCGGCAACCGCCGTTTAATCTGCTGCCTAAGGGGAAAGGAGATGAGCCGCCCTGTCCCATCCTCAGGATAGAGAATAGCAGGAGAGAAGCTGCCCTGGCGGTAGATATCCATAATTTCCAAGAAGGCTATCCAGAAAGCCTTTTCAAGGCTAAGACCTGTTGTGGCTTTGCTCTCGGCCCGGGCGGCGATTTCTCCAGCCAGCAGAAGATCAAGACCGGCTATCTTCTGATGTAAAAAATTTGGCCAAGGGATAGCTCCATCATAGGTTTCAAGCAGCCTAAGAAAGCTTTCCTCAGTCAGTGAGAGAGGATCTTCTTTGGCAGGCTTTGGGGGAAAGCAGTACATATATCCAGGTAAAATCTGACGATAGCGGTTTTTGTGGGCAGGAACAGAGCGCAGGGCTGCCAGGATTTTCCCCTGATCAGTGGTCAAAATTACATTAGCATTCCTGCCCATGAGTTCAAAGACTAGATCTAGACAAGAATAATCATCCTCAGCAAAATCCTGCTGTCTCAGACTTCCCCCATGTAGCCGGAATATGAGTATCCGCTCCATGTCTACAACCCGAATTTCGGCTATCAGCGCACCTGTCAAGTATTTTGGAAAAAGCGCGCCAGCCTGGTCATGGTGCTTTCTCCCTGCCAGTTCCCATCTTTTCTCCTCCTTACTCCTGGCGCCTGGCCGCTTGCTGGTCAGATAAAGAATAGGAAAAGCAGGATTACAAGAGCAGTAGAGGTAGACCCTGCCCCCAGAGGGGGAGGGCAGAGGTCTATCGCCAGGCGCACGAGTATGCCGATCTGCCCTGCCCTCAGAGGGAGAAGGGGTCAAAGGGAGGATAATCTGAAAAGGCTCCTCAAGCCAAGGTCTTCCGACTCTAGCACCGGTGATTTTGGATTTAAGCTCCAGCCCTAAGGCTTTTACAAAAAAGGAATCCATGATAGAAAGCTCACCAGATCATTAAGGGCGATGTCGTTAAGTTTCAAGGGGAAAACCCTTTTGAAAAAGGGTCTTCCCCTTAAAAACCCCTTTCCTAAAACTTTTAATAACGATGAGAAACATCTGTTTTGTCGCATTACACACCTTGCCTTTTTCTTAAAAAAACTTATATAATAGCTCCATGCAAAATATCGAACTTATCCCCTTACCAACCCGAAAAGATGACCGCGGCTGGGTTATCAGCCTGCCAACAATTCAAAACCTTGGCCAGGCCAATCTGCACATCCCAAGCCTCAAGCCAAAAGCTGTCCGCGGAAACCACTACCATGAGCACCACACAGAAGCAGTGATCATCCTGGGTGGAAAATGCCTGGTAGCTACCCGAAACAGACTAAGCGGCATCAGCGAGGAGTTTATTTATGACGGAATCAATAAACTCCTACTGCTTATTCCACCCAATATTACCCATGCCTTCAAAAACATTAGCTATCGCTCGATCTACCTTGTCTGCTATTGCTACAGGACAAAAGGAGAAGATATCCCTGTCTCAAGCATTTCAGATCAAATTCTGACATAAATATCAAATTCGTTAGGATCATTTGTTAGGATCATAAAATTCTTTAGGATCATAACTTATGTAAGTTATGATAGTCGGTTTCTAATCCAAAGTCTAGGCTATTCTAAAGCTATTCTAAAGGATTAATCGTCAACGGGTTTTTTTGGCTACCCTGGTATGCTTCCTGGCTGCTACTGTCAAAAACGAAAGTCACCTAGGAAAAATCGGTTTATCATTGCCTTGGCTGGTTACTTTTGCTATAATGAGGACATTGTTTAATCTCGTGTGGCCTTTAGTAAGATTCGAGAGATAAAATTGCTAGGCTAATAGTCATGGATAAGGAAACAAAAGATTATATTGATGGAATTTTTATCCAGTTTAAAGATGAAATCATACATCAATTCCATATCATAGCTGAAGATGTCATCAGCAAGGTTCAGATTGTAGCTGAGGGAGTGGCCTCTCTCAACGAAAAACTCGACAGGCGAACAGAGGAGCTAGATAAAAGAATCGACGAAACCCAGGCTATGATGGGTAAGATGTTCGATAAATTGAACAAAAAAATGGATAACATTTCCGATAACTTAAACAAAAAAATCGAAGCCACCAATAAGAAGATGGATAACATGTTCGATAACTTAAACAAAAAAATCGAAGCCACCAATAAGGAACTGAAAGCACTGAAAGCTGATATACTCAGGGTTGAGAGCAAGGTGGAAACTCTAGCTGAAAATCTGGAACACCACACCAGGGTTATCCATCACCTGTAACACACCTGTAAAAACTCTTCCTCAATTTAAAGTCCCCAATTTAAAGATACTAGCAAAGCTAATTTCTCATACCTTATGCATTATTTCCTACTCTGAGGGCTTAGTCAACTCTTCAGCAAAAGACTTAAAAAAACAGAGTCTTATTTAAGAAAATACACCTACTACTACTGATGTAACTCCTTAGCTCGTTTGAGCTGGAAGAATTCTTCGCGCTCTTTTTCTTCAAGAGTGTTTTCAAGATATTTGATAGTTTCCCGATATTCGGGAATAAAGAGGTAGTTGAGAGAATTAGCGCGGCGCTGGGTTTTCTTAAGCTCAGTAGCCAGGCGAAAGAGCGAGACTTCAATTTCAGCCAGCTTAGCCAGCCGCTCAAGGCTCTGACTAAAGAGATAAACCGCCTTATCGAGACTAGCGGATGTTCCCTGGAAACCATACTGATGATGAGAAGGACAGAGAGTGCGACTGTAGCTCACCCGGGGAATGGCTACACCCATGATGCTGCGCTCGACCAGCTTGATTTTCTCGGCAGACCTTATGGCAAGAGAGGCCCTGGTAACAGTCTCGACGCCAAGAACGAGGATTGCCTCCTCAAAGGCACGGTAGGCTTTTTTGAGACTTTCCTCAGCCTCTTTCTTCCATACGCGCAGCTCCTCGATCAGAGCCACAACTTCCATAACCAGAACTTCCCGCTTTTGCTCAAGCAGCTCATATCCTTCCTGAGCAAACTCTAGCTCTTCGCGCAGGCGCAGCAGATTAGTACGGGTTACTGAAAGATTCAATCGGTTAGACATGACTCTTCCTCATCTTGTTCAGTTTTTTTGGGATAATACTTTTGGATTTGAGCCTCACTAACTCTGATCAGCTCTTCGATCGGAAGCTTAGCAGCGATCTTCCAGGCCAGGTCCAGGGTCTGGTTAATCGAGCGGTTCTCGTTCTGCCCCTGGCGGACAAACTCTTCTTCAAACATTTTGCCAAATTCAAGATATTTTTTGTCGCGCTCAGAAAGCTCACTCTCTCCAATGATCGAGGCCAGAGTCTCGACCTTTTTAACATAGGAGTAGGCCGCATAGAGCTGATTCGAGATATTAGCATGGTCCTCCCTGGTCTTGTCGGCACCGATGCCATCGTTCATCAATCTTGACAGGCAGGGCAACACATTGATCGGAGGATAGATATTGCGTTTGGCCAACTCGCGGTCGAGCACAATTTGCCCCTCGGTGATGTAGCCGGTCAGATCAGGAATGGGATGGGTAATATCGTCGTTGGGCATGGTGAGAATGGGAATCTGAGTAATGGAGCCTGGGCAGTTGATGATCCGGCCAGCCCGCTCGTAGATCGAAGCCAGGTCGCTGTATAGATATCCAGGATAGCCCTTGCGGCTTGGCACCTCACCTTTTGAGGTCGAGATTTCCCGCAGGGCTTCGCAGTAGTTAGTCATATCGGTCAGAATGACCAGAACATGCATCCCATGCTCAAAGGCTAGATACTCAGCAATAGTCAGCGCTGAGCGCGGGGTTACCAGCCGCTCAATCGAAGGATCATTGGCCAAGTTCAGAAACATGACCACCCGCGACAGCACGCCGCTTTCCTCAAAGCTTTGACGAAACATTTGGGCCACATCGTTTTTGACTCCCATAGCCGCAAAGACGACCACAAACTTCTCGCTCTGACCACGCACTCTCGCCTGACGCACGATCTGGGCCGCAAGTTCGTTATGGGGTAGACCACTACCTGAAAAAATAGGCAGTTTCTGCCCGCGCACCAGGGTGTTCATGCAGTCGATAGTCGAGATGCCGGTCTGGATGAAGTCCTCCGGATAGTCCCTGACCACTGGATTGATCGGTGCACCGTTGACATCGCGCTTTTCCTGATAAATGGGGGGAGGCCCTCCGTCGATGGGAATGCCAAGACCATTGAACACCCGGCCCAACATGTCGGTTGAGACTGGAATCTTCAAAGGTTGTCCTTGAAACCGCACCCGGGTGGTTGAAATAGTCAGCCCGCCGGTGCCTTCAAAGACCTCGATCAGGGCGCTGGTGCGGCTGGTAATTAGCACCCGTCCGTGGCGCACCTGGTTATTCTTCATTCTGATTTCAACCACTTCATCAAAGCCAATGCCGCTGATCCCCTCGATGAAAAGAAGGGGACCGGATACCTTGGAGACACCGATATATTCTTTGCCAAGAACGCCGATTCCGGCTGTCCGGCTACTGCTGCCTGCTGTTAAACTGCTATTCATGCTGCTGATGTTCATAGGATTGCCATACTCTCCTTTTCGAGCTCTTCCATGCATTGGTCAATCTGCTGGAAGAGAAGATCAAACTGATCGGTATTGCCATTGGGTATTTTTTCTTTCATCCGGTTGAGCTCATTAATCACGGGAAGCTGCATAATCCTAGAGATCGGGATATGGGCCCGGATGACCTCGGATGCTCGGTGATAGAAGTGCATAATCGCCCGCAACATCAAAAACTGCTTCTTAGGCACGGCGTACATATCCACCTCATCAAAGGCGCTCTGCTGCAAAAAGGCGTTCTTCAGGATTCTGGCTCCCTCGAGAATCAGCCGCTGAGCATCAGGCAGGGCATCCTCGCCGATCAGTTTGACGATCCGCTGCAACTTATAGTCCTGCTGCAGAATTTGCATGGCTTCATCCCGCAACAGCTTCCAGTTAGGATCGACATGCCTTGTCCACCAGGCTTGGACAAAGTCTAGGTACTCACTGTAGCTTTCCATGTAATGAATAGCTGGAAAATAGCGGGCGCTGGCCAGTTCCTTGTTCAAACCCCAGAAAGAGCGGACAAAGCGCTTAGTATGCTGAGTAACCGGCTCGGAAAAATCTCCTCCTGGCGGCGACACAGCGCAAATGGCGCTGACCGAGCCGATTCGCCCTCCGAGGGTCTGTACCCTTCCCGCCCGCTCGTAGAACTTGGCCAGGCGAGTAGCCAGATAGGCGGGAAAGCCCTCTTCGGCCGGCATCTCCTCGAGCCGGCCCGAGATCTCCCGCAAAGCCTCGGCCCAGCGGGAGGTCGAGTCAGCCATCAAAGCTACATCATAGCCCATGTCCCGGTAGTATTCTGCAATAGTGATACCGGTATAGATACTGGCCTCTCTGGCCGCAAGGGGCATATCTGAAGTGTTGGCAATCAGGATAGTACGCTCCATTAGGGGGCGGCCCCGTTTCAGGTCCATGAGCTTGGGAAAATCCATCAACACGCCGGTCATCTCATTACCCCGCTCGCCGCAGCCGATATAGACGATGATATCAGCATCACACCATTTGGATAGCTGATGCTGGGTAATGGTTTTGCCGGTGCCAAACCCACCCGGTATGCCGGCTGTACCTCCTTTGGCGATGGGGAAAAAGGTGTCGATGACCCGCTGGCCAGTAATCAAGGGCTCTTCAGGCATAAGACGTCGAAGATATGGCCTGGCTAGACGTACCGGCCAGCGATGAACCATCCTGACTGGACAGGAGCCTTGTAGTGTGCGTATCCAAGCTATGGGCTCATCAATGCTATACTCCCCTTCTGGTTGGATGAACTCCACCGTCCCCTCGATGTCGACAGGGGTCAGGATACGGTGCTCAAACAGTGGGGTCTCTCTCACCACTCCCAGGATGCTGCCCGCTCCCACTTGATCACCCTCTGAGACCGCTGGAGAGAATGGCCATTTTTTTTGGCCATCAAGAGGCCTAACCTTGACCCCTTTGTGGATAAAGTTTCCGCTGTGCTCACTGATAGCCTTAAGTGGCCGCTGAATACCGTCATAGATATTGCCAATCAGCCCAGGCCCAAGCTCAACCGAAAGGGGAATACCGCTGCCATAGATATAAGAGCCCGGCTTAAGCCCTGTTGTGCTCTCATAGACCTGAATGGTGGCCCTATCCTGATCAAGCTCAATGATCTCTCCGATCAGCCGATCATCGCCGATCTCGACTAGCTCCATCATCTCAACCGAGTGAATATCTACCGCCTTCACCACCGGTCCGTTGATCCAATCCACAATCCCGACTATTTTCGACATTTTGTCCACAACTCTTCCTCCCACTCTCTCCTTACAAGTTCGAAAAACACCCAAGCCGCGCCACACCCTTACTCCCGCGACGAGGTGGCCGCCCTCCCATGCGCTGGCTTCTTTCAGTTGAACAGCAACCTGGCTGCCGCCGAACGCATCACCTCTTCGCTTCGCTGGAAGATGGCCTCTAGGGAATTGTCATACAGAAGCCGACCATCGCTGCGGACTACAATCACTCCTCCTTCAATATCCGGGGTCTGCTCAGAGAGGGTGAGCTTTTTACCACTCTGTGCGCTCAGCAAAGCAAGCAGATCATCGGTGAATAGCTGCCGATCCCGGCTATTGACCTGGATGATAAACTCTTCTCCCTCCAGCCATCCCAAGGCCTCAAGGGTTAGTCTGCTCAACAAGTGGGAGGCATAGTCTGGATACCGAACCAAGGCGTAGAGCTCTTGCCTGACCACATCCAGCACCTCTTGGAGTATAGCCTCCTTTTGCCCAATGATTTCCATGCGGGCCGCAAGCTCAGCCTGGGAAACCATTTTGGCTTTGGCTAAGAATATGTCCAGATTAGTTTGGCTATTTTCGGCCTGCCGACGCATCTCAGCTTGCACCCTAAGCGCCTCACGCTGTATGGAGGCCGCCTCTTTTCTGGCCTTGTCCAAAATCGCTTCTGCTTCCTGAAAGGCATCCTCCATGATTACTCTGGCTAAGATCTCTCCATTGCTGCTTAACATGATTCTTCTCTTCTCCAATACTCCTAGTCTTCTCCAACCCTCATGGCTACCATTAGTGAGGAGCCGGAATCCGAGGAATTTTTGCCCCTCGATTCCCGTTTTGGCGAAAGTGACGAAATGGTGATTTAGCTGGCTTTTCACTGAAAATAGCCATGAGCGTTCTCTAAAACTCCTAGACTTTGATTCCCAGGGCTGAGAGGGCAAAATCCTCCACCGAGCGCCTGTCAGGTTGAGGCCCAAGCCGATCGGGGATCTCCAGAATCAGCGCTCCACCTCTTTTTTTCAACAGCATCTTGTCAAGATAAGGCCTTATCTCCTCGGCCAGCTTCTCGGTAATCAAACAAATGCCCACGTCCCGCCGCCTGTTGAGCTTGCGCAGAACCGCCAGGGCCTGCTGACTAGAATTTACACTCACTCCTTCAACCCCGGCTAGGGAAAACCCCAAAACCGTCTGCTGGTCACCAATCAGAAAAAATTTCATCTGTCTCACACTCTCCCCAGAATCATAATGGCCACAATCAGTCCGTAGATAGCGATTCCTTCTGCCAAACCCACAAAGATCAGTGCCCGGCCAGCCATCTCTGGCCGCTCGCTCATAGCTCCCATAGCTGATGAGCCCACCAGCCCCACAGCTATAGCTGCTCCGATGGTGGATAACCCAGTAGC
This sequence comes from bacterium, assembly GCA_023512255.1. Lineage (GTDB taxonomy): Bacteria > SZUA-182 > SZUA-182 > DTGQ01 > DTGQ01 > DTGQ01. Next base: position 11,810 of record JAILZY010000061.1, read on the forward strand.
TAGGGCTGCAGCCATAAATGCCCAACTCACATTGATCCCGCCCCCCTTGGCGGCCGCAGCTGCCACCTGACCGACCTCTTCTCCTTCAGCCAAACCACTGCTGTAAGCCGAGCCCGCAAACACCATACCCGCCAATACTATGCTTAACACCCAAACCACTGCCACCACAGCCGGCCACACTTTCCTAACAAGTCCCTTATTTATAGCCATAATCATTGCTTTCTCGTCTCCTTTCTCCTAATACACCAGGTATCCTTTTTCCCTGAAATGCAGGATGGGCACTTTCAGGGGATAAATCATAACACATGCTGAAAATAGAATTTGTACTGGGGAGTCTGCTTATTGCTGGAAGATTATATAAGTTGAAAAATCTATTTCAGGCATAAATAGGCTAAATTCGCAATGGCTTGTAGATCTCTCCTCCTCCCTTGAAAAATTTGCTGAAAAATTCATAGTATTCGAGACGGATAATCTGAATGGATACCACTAGACCTTCGATAGCGATTATTCCAATGTTGCCGATCAACATAATGAGCCAATACCAGAAAATGCCTCCTTTCAGACCTTGCAGGGTATTTGCCAGAGCAAAAACCGCCAGGAATAAACCGGCATGCGCCAAGGCAAAGGCCGAGACCCGAATGAAGGAGACCGTATTTGAAAGAAATCCGATCACGGTATCACCTACCTCAATCAAGGATTCCATAAGGTAGATGCCAATATTCTTGGGCAGAATGGGATGTTTCTTCTTAAAAACCAGCCTGTTGTAGAGATTAAAAAGCGGCTCTCTTAAGAATATGGCCAAAAGGGGCAGAAACAGAATCATGAACAGATAGCCAAAGTTAGCCAGGAATTTTCCCGTAGTCAGATAAAAGAGGACCAAGCCAACACAGCCCCAGTAAAAGACTAGACCCATGATGCCAAACTCACCAAATATTCCTCTCTCATAGTCACTATGCTTGATAGAGTTAATAATGTTTAAAATGAGAGCAATACTGATGATGATCATGCCAAAGCCTACGGTTACCTTCATGAAATAGTAAATATTCTCCATAGGATTAAACCACAGAGGCGGGATAAGATGCTCAAAGCCGAATACGGAGCCATAGAGAAAACCAAAAATCGTGGACATGATCCCGCATTCCATAATAATTAAGCCTAAATCCTGCATATTTTGCTTGGTGGATTTTTTAAAGGCAAACAACCCCATCAGGATTAAGGCAAGGCCATGCCCTACATCCCCAAACATGACCCCGAACATGAACAAGAAGCTCAAAGCAAAGAAAAAGGTCGGATCCACCTCCTTGTAGGAGGGAATTCCGTATTCGGAAACCAACTTTTCAAACGGCTTGAGCAGGAATGGATTTTGAAAACAGGTAGGAATCTTGAGAAGGTCTCCTACCTGCCACATGACATTTGAAGAGAGAACAGAAATTTTGACCTGATAATTTGTCGCCTCCAAGACTTTCTTTTCCAGAGAAGGCACGACATCCTGCGGCACCCACCCAGCGATATGATAGACTCGACCTACCTTATCGTATGATTTCCCGATCTCCAGAATAGCCACTGAAAGCAGTACCTTTCGAGTTACCTCTCTAAGGCGTTGTTCCAGCTCCTTTTTCACCTTTTCCAGATTTTTTCGAGCTACGGATTTTTGCATTTCCAGCTCCTGAATCTGCCCCCGTAAGCTCTGGATACTGGGAATTTCAGAATCTTGATCCTGCCTAGGAATCTCTATCTTTTCAAAATAGGCGCTCTTCAGGGCCTTGTCAATTTTCTCTCGGTCCTTTCGAGAACCAAAGACAAAAACTAGTCTTCGGCTGCCAATAGGATTAGAAGGGAGCAACAGATGGTAAACATCTGATAAGCTAAATTCCAGCCGATCAAGATTTTCTGCTGGAATCAGCCCAGCGGCCACATACAAAAATCGACATCCGTGGATCTGATTGATATCCACCCCAGCCGATGAGAGCATCTCCAGCTGCCTCAACAGCTGCTCTTTCTCTTTCCGTGTCTTCTCCTGGGCCTCCACCTCCTTGACCAAACCGGAGATTTCCTTCTCCAAATGCTGAATCTCTTGGTCAATGCTGATGATATCCTTATGGGGATTGACATCTTCCTCTGAAGTTAGGCTCAAATTCTCTGGATCAATCTCAAGCCACAGGAAGATTTTCTCCAATCTACCCTTTAACTCTATATACTTACTTAATAAATTCATGTCCGTATGAGATTCAAGATCCATCTCTCCCACACGGGTCTTTCGAATATTCATTAAGTGAAGTATTTTCAAGTTAGCAATAATACTCGTTGTTTTGGCCACATGGTCCTGTGGGACCTGCAAATCAATTTTAGCCATTCTGGCAAGTCTAAACATTTCAACTCTCCTAACCCCTCATCCTAACTCATTATAAAAAATTTATTAGCCTTACGTTCTTACCTCCCAATTTGGGTTTTGCTGGTGTATTTCAGGGTATTGATGCCTAAACGCCAAAGCTTTTCTTTCCTGAAGGTATCAATCGCCAGATCCGAAATTCTCCTCGGCTAAACATCTAATCAGGTGATCGGCCACTATATCCCGGGGAAGATTCATCCGTTTAGCTTCGGTGAGACTGATCAAGTTCTTAACTTCCATCTCCTTGAAAAAAACATAGTCCAAGACAGTACCGAGGTGAAAGGGAACTCCCTGCCAGTTTTTCCGAGCCAGATTGAGCAAATAGGAGTGCAACTGAGTAGAGCAAGCCTCGATATCTTCAAGATTAGCCAAAAGAGTCTGATAGGGAGTCAGAGCCAAATTACTGACCACATCCTTTCGATCCACCGAAAAGGCGAGTTTTTTCCGACGCTCAGGCGAGATATGACACCCCTGCATCAGTCCATAATTGAGAATTTCCTCAGGTGAGAAGTGATACACCTCCTTAAATCGAAATGTCCAGGTAATATTCAAAATGTCCATTTGAACGCCGAGAATGCTTCGGACAATTTTTTGCTCTCGGCGGCTGAGGGTAGAGATGATTTTCCACAACTGGTTATAATAACTAAGGTCTAGGGCCATCTCCAGGGGAAAGCTGTCCCTCTCCTCCTCGAAGCGGTACAGGGCGCTCCTGAGTGAACTATGGTAGCAGGTTCTCCGCAATTGGATCAGCACTTCCTCCAGGCTGTTTGACTGAAGCAGCGCTTGCTGAGAAAAACTTACGGTTTCCTCTATGGGCAGCAGCACGCGCTCTAACTCTTTTTTTGGCTTACCCTGGCAGATAGTGCGCACGATGGCCTTAAGATTTTCAAGTTCATATTTTTGATACAGGTGCTGGATCAGCCGCCTGCGGTTTCCAGATAAGGAGTTGATGACCTTATGATAACAGTCGAACAACTCCTGATAGAACATCTGAATCAGGCCATCGAAGGAGGCTTCCACCTTGCCGAGCAGCGGCCCATAAGAGGTGTTCCTCAGACACTCGACCAGACCACTGTAGCCGCAGACACCAAGCAGATTTTCATAATCTGCTGGACCAAGCAGTCGACTCTTTAAGGCCCGCAGCTTGGCATTGATATACGAATATTGGAAGGCTGCTATCAGCATAAGGCCATCACCTACCTATCCCAAGAGTAGCAAACAGTATAGCCCGAAGCTCAGCCACTACCCGCTCCCGACTCCGTCTGGCCTGCTCGCTGAGCCTCAAGATAGTCTCCTCCTTCTCGGCTCTGATTCGGGCTACTTCCTCTTCTCCCTCTGCTTTGAGCCTCTCTTCCAATGCCTGCCGCTCTCTCTGTAGCTCCTCTCTGGTTTTCTCAATCAATTGGCGAGCTTCAGCTCTAGCCTGAACGACTAGATTATTCCCCTTCTCTTTAGCCTCCTCTAGGACCTTGGCTGCATTCCTTTCCACTCCTAGCATTTCCTCAATAATGGCGCTGTTTTCAGCTACCCCCTGCATACGATTGACCTCACTCTCGTTTTAACTTAATTGGCTCATTAATTCTAGGGTACATAAAAATTATATTTCTCCCCTGATTTTTGATCTCTATGAGAGAGCAAACTTAATGCCCATGTCATAATTTTTGATACCTATAAACCAAGCTATTGATTTTTTATTTTTATTGTTTAAAAAATTCCAAATCCAACCAATAATCTGAAAAGGTGCTATCTCAAATTTTATGGAGCTTGAGACAGACTCCAGGAAGAAGATACAAGGAGATGGTCATAGAAATTACAGTAGGTAGTAGGAGTGAATAAAATTTATGATGGAGGACATAAATTTTATTCACTGGTTAAAGATATAAGATTAAAGAATAGTAAGATTGAATAGTAAGATTAAAGAGATAGGCAAGATTACAGGTAAGATTAAATTAAGATGAGAGAAAAGTTTTCGAGGAGCTCTCTCTGATCACTGACCAGAGAGGGCTTGGATAAAACATCTTCCCTTTCCACTGCTGCTTTTCGGTACCCCTAATCCCCAACAGCCTTCGATCCTTCCTTGATTGCCGGTTACTTCCTGGATATCAGCATCATAGATGGAATCATTATCCCTCAGGGTCAAGGCGATACTTCTCCTGTGGTATGATTCGGGCAGGGCATCAAAATCATATTTCCAAAAATCTCCTTCTCCAATATCATACACAATCTGAGCACGCCACTGCTGATCATGATAGCGGCAGAGCCTGGCATGAGCACTAACTACTGCTGGAAAAAGAATTTTCAAGGTTACTTCATCTTTGCCATAACTGTCCAGCCCCTCGATCCGAAATGAAATAAAACCATAGGGAAATTCCGGATCCGAAATTGATTTATTTGGCCGGTTCGGGTCGTTTTCACTCACCAGTCGGACATTTCGAAAATAGCCTCGATCAATCTTCATACTGACTCTGCCATCCTTGGTTTCAAGACTGCAAAGACTGGGATCTTTAGATGCATTCGCTCCATAGGATCCCACCCCAGGTCCATCTCCTTCTTCAGCATCCTTAATGCCGTCTCCATCGGTATCGTTCGGATCAAATAAAAACCGCACCCGCTCACCAGCCACTTCACCTATTCCCCATTCATCAGCCGCCTGGATTGACTGAAAGCGGCGAGCCCGGGCAGAATCCACCGAGGACAGGATCATAACTCCACAGGCCATCAGCCCAATCAATGAAAGAAACCTTAAGCGAAATGGCCTCAGATTGCGCTGCATAGATTATAGATCCTCTAATTAAAGATTATAGGTCTTCTATAATAATCCTTATTGGGGCGGACCTTGGGGTCCGCCCCTACAATTGTATGGTGTAATTAAAACTCACAGGCCGATCTTCGTATATTCAAAGGGAATCTGAACGAATTCAGCCTTTATCGGTCCTTTGACGATTTTCGTCAGAGTACTCACAACCCTAACCTGCTTGCCTTGCAAAGTTGAGTCCATGGTTACCTCTACTGGATAGCCAGGATACTTGACCAATTCCTCAAGCATTTTCATCTTGCTGAACTTAGCCATCTTCTCGATCGCTTTCGGCGAAACATGAATATCCTCGCTCAGCCAGCAGGTGGCTTTCATTTTATTTCCCTCAAGCGTTGTCTCTACCAGCACCTGATAGCAATTCCAATCCTTAATTTTCTTTTTCTCTCCGGTCCGCTTCGAGACAACCACCGTTGTTCGCTCACTGGCCTCTTTTAGCTTATCCATCTCAGAAGAAACCTCTCTATAGGTTTTCTGGGATTTATCTAGTTCATAGGTTTTACCCTTATCCATCAAAATTAAAGTATATTGATTCTTATTATCTTCGCTCTCAAACCGGATTCGATCTCCTTTTAACCAAACAGACATGACTTTTTCTGGCCCGGCCAGCTCGCCATTAATAAAGGTCTGACTTTTTTTCTCAAAATAAATATCCTCCTGCTGGACAGCCTCTTTCTCCATTTTCTTAATATTTCCTGCCTCCAAATCGGCTGCCTCAAGCTTAGCTGCGCCAAAGAGCAACAACCAAACTCCCACGGCCAGGAGGACATATACTGACTTTCTTGCTCTCATATAAATACTTCCTTTTATTTAATTAAGGGTTGATTTTTCTATTTCTCTATCACTAACCCAAAGCTTCTTTAGAGCTCCTTACTTATTTACTTTTCCCAGATAGCCCAGGCATCAAACAATGAATTATATCGCAGGAGATATTTTTCATTCGTTTCGGTCAAGACTTTAAAATAGTCCATCTTGGGTTGAGTTGCTCGCACCCCACCTTCGTACCACCGATCAAGAATCTCTTTTATTTTCATAGACTTTCCCTCCAGGACGAACCGCCTAGGACTCTCATTAGCTTTATATCCTGAATAGCTATTTACTTCGATTTTCTTCCACATCTATCATTTCTCCTGATTTTAATTTTATTTTAGTTAATCCATGCTAAAAATAAAAAAATTTTAGTGATTCACACTGTGCTTCCTACAGTGGTCTGGGCCTCTGGCTGGATGGCCAAAGCGGAGGGAAAAAGGACACGAAAGCGAGTGCCCTTTCCAACTTCACTCTGAACATCAAAAGTAACGCCATATGGCCGCATAAGTTGATAACTACTGTATAAACCTAGCCCTGTTCCCTTCAGGCCATCTTCCCCCTGTTTGGACTTTGTGCTGTAGAAAGGCTCAAACAGTTTGGGTAGATCCTCTTTTTTTATCCCACAGCCCGAATCAGCGATCTCCACAAATAATTGTTGCTCATTCCATCCTGTCCTGATCATCAGTTTTTTCTCAGGCGACATCTTCATAGCATCTAGGGCATTCTTGATCAGGTTCGAAAAACACTGACTCAAATCACTGTAAACAGCTTCTATGTCGGGAAGGTCATCAGCCAAATCTAAAAATTTTTCTACCTGGTGTTTAAAGTCAAGATCAGCTTCAAAAAATTCCAGCTCATCAGTGAGCATCTTATTCAGATTAATTCTTACCCTCTTGCGCTCATGCTCTTTCCTGGTTTTGTCCAGCATAGCAGAGATAATAGCATACATTTTATTGGCCGCAGAAAGCATTTTGTCAAGCCTCTCCTCATGAGGATATTTGGTCTTGAGGAATTCAGCATAGGCAATGATACAACTCAAAGGGTTATTTAGATTATGAGCAAAGCCTGCGGTCAGCCTCCCAAGAGCAGCCATTTTCTCCTCCTGCCCCTTTTTCCGCAATTCCTCAATCATTCGCTCTTTCTGCCGAACGGCCTTTTCCACCACCTCCAATAATTTTTCATTATTAACTGGTTTGGTTACATAGTCAAAGGCTCCTTGGCGCATCACACTGACCGCGGTTTCAAGTTCCAAAAAACCAGTCAGCATGATTACTGGAATCAGGGGATAGCGGGAGCGGATTTGCTCCAACACTTTTTCCCCATCCATCTGGGGCATCTTGATATCACAAATCACTACCTCGATTTCCTGGTCAAAGTATAGGATTTCCAATCCCTTTCGTCCACCTTCGGCGGTGATAACTGAGTAGCCCTCGAAACGAAACACGCTGCTCAGCATTCTCAAAATATTCGCATCATCATCAATAAGCAGGATCTTATGACCCATAGCCGTATTTATCTCCCTCATGAGAAGGTATACCTGCCGGAAACCGTAAAATAAATGTAGCGCCCTCTCCCCACCTGCTTTTTACCTGAATTTCACCCTGGTATTGATTAACCAGCCGATACACCACATTCAGCCCTAATCCAGTACCCTTACCCGGTTCTTTGGTAGTGAAAAATGGATCAAAAATGTAGGGCAAATCCTCCTGTCTGATGCCGCATCCGGTATCCTGAATTCGAATATAAACAAAATCATTCTGGGAATAAGTTGTAAGTAAGAGTCTGCCCTGGCCCTGCATGGCATCTACGGCATTGATGATCAGATTGACGAAAATCTGCTGAAACTGATTAAAGTTTCCAAGAACTAGGCCATCGTCCTGATAATCTCTCACAATTTCGACCGCCTGCATATTCCTAGCATGTAAAGCCATGCTGATCGATTCCTCAAGAACCTGTTTGACATCAATTATGGAAACTTTCTGATTCTGAATTCCACGGGCATATAAAGAGAGATCTTTGATGATATTGGCCATCTTTTCTGCACATTCTTTGATTTGACCAGCGATCTCAAGAACGATTTCCCGCTCATCAGCTTTTTTAATCAAGTAATTCGCTCCAGAGAGTATCACCTGTAGGGGATTGTTGATCTCATGAGCTACCCCAGAGGCCAGAATACCTAATCCAGCCAGATTTTCCGCCCTTCGCACTCCCTCCTCTAATTCTTTAATCTTTGAAATATCCTGGGTATAGACGAGCACATTATGCACCTGACCCAGTTCATTTTTAATCGGAATGTAATGGATATTGACATACCGCCGGTTTTCTCGAGCACTTTTTGAGCAGCGACTATCATTATCGAAGGGAATGTTAAGATCTGTTTGCGTTACCCCTTCCTGAAATACTAGCGGCGCTTTGCAGGCTGGACAGCGCGATGAGCGATTAGCAATAACCTCATAGCACCGGTTTTCGATTAGCTCTTTTGGTGTCTTGTCTAAATAAAAGGCTTGGGTTTTATTAACCGCCTTGATCCGATACTCATGATCAATCATGAAAAGACTGTCGATAATCTCATCGAACATCCCAAGGAGCTTATTCTTGCTCCTCTCTATCATCTTGCGCAAGTGAGCTTCATATGAGTTCTGAAGACTCAATATCCTCAAACACTCAGGGGTACAGTGGCTGGTCTTTCGCCTCCAGTTTATATCGAGAATGGTTTCCAGGGCACCGATAAGCCTTCCCTGATCATCTTTCAGCGGATAGACTCCCCGCTCGACCGCAAGGCGACTTCCGTCCTTGCGGCGAAGAGAGCTTTGGCAAAGATAAGGGCTGTGGTGCCCCGAAGGAGCCAGAAAGTTACAGGGACTGTGGCAATCGCTGAAATGAAGAAGGCTGCAAACATTATCCAGCGCCTCATCGCTTGAGTATCCGCTTATATGTTCGGCCATAAGATTAAAGTATCTAATTTTTCCCTCAGTATCAATAATGAGTGCTCCGAGCGGCAGGGAGGAAAATATCTGTTGCAGCAGTCTATGGTTTGGCTCGATCAAGGAGGCGATCATTCAGATGTTCCCCATATTTAAAATTAGGAGAAGTAGATAAGCTGCAGGGGAAGGGTATTGAGGTAAAAGACAATAGT
>JAILZY010000062.1 GCA_023512255.1 bacterium
ACTTTCTTCTCTCTTTATTTTCTCTCCTCCCCTTTATATTTTCAACATTATTTTTTCAACATGGGGAACATCTGCTTGAAGGGCATAATCCTTCTTATTCCTATCAGGGTCAATAATCCGATGAGGAAAAGCAGACCAGTAGCCGGAATCGGGGTGGCTGGTGAGGGCTGAGGATTGCCCACAGGGGGCAGTGGCTGAATATTGCCAGCAGCAGGATTAGTCTGGCTGCCACCAGAGGTTATCGACTGATGGGTATCAGAGTTAAATGAGAAATTCGCAGTCGCAAGCTCACCTTCCCCTGCTACTCTCTTACTGATTACGCCGCCGTAGGCATGATGGAGAGCCCGATAGCGAATGTCGCCAGGGAGAGGGTCAAATATCGAATCGAGAACAAGATCTTGCCCCTGCTGGTCGATGTCGGAAATAGCTTGCCCCTGCTTATCACTGAAAATGTTCTCCCCTTGCTCATGAGCAAAGAAAAAATCATCGCCTTCAAAATCAGGGAGAATGAGCGTATCTTCAGCAGCGGCCAAAAGAGTTTTAACCTCATTTATTGCTGGTCTCACATCCTGCGGCATATAAATCTGATCAGCAGAAGAGAAGGAGAGTTTTTCTGCCTTCCCTGCCGCGGCTGAGCTTAAAATACCACGGCCGCCCCCGGTAGCCTCAGAGTATCTGGTTTCATTCGGCTGAGGCTGGCAGCTAATCATGCTGGCATTTTCTAGCTGCTTCTGGTGGCCAAAGGCTTTTCTTCCGACACCAACTTTTGTTGGGATACAGGCGATATTAATCGAGATTCCTATGATAAATACGATAAAGCTAAATAGCTTAAATTGACTCATATAATTTCTCCTGCCTTTTTATCTTTCCTGTGGATGCTTGTGGATGTTTATAGTTATTCAACATAAATAATACTATAATAACTATGCAATTTTCATTCCCTTTTCATTCCCTGCCAAATAGCCTATCCCAAATTCTGCCAAGGAGGCTATCCCACAAATCCAAAGTGAGCGAGCACAATTTGCTTGGGGAGGATTTTTACTAAATCTCCCCACCACTTCCAGTTGGGGAACCTTATTGGGGGGAACATTATCTCTGTTTAATTTTTTAACACTCCCTTATTAGCCCCGCAAAGAAGGCGGCTGCGAAAAAAACATCATGATAGCTGTTAAAAAATGCCGCGATAAAAAATTCGCGATAAAAAATTTTGTAGTGATCAGCTCACCTTTTCACCGATTAGTAAGGCAAGATCCCAGGCAGTTCAAATCTCTGTTTTCTGGCGATCTTCAAAGAGCTGCAGGTTATGGGTAACTTTCTGGCTGCTTCCTAACTAGAAGCGGCCAGAAAGACGATCTGTGAAAGCGGCTGACCCACAAGAAGTGGGTAATTTGGAGGTCGCGACAAAAGCAGGGAAAAGATGGATTGCCTGGGGTCTCATCCTCGGTTGTTTTTATCGAAACAGGAGCGAGCTTGTGTTAAGGAGGGAGAAAGTAGAAGAGAGTAAGGAGAGAAAGGGATAATTTCGGATACCCCCTCACCATCGACTCTATCTTCTTAAAGAGAGAAGAGAGATGGTGGATTGGTGAGGGGGTAAGATGAGCGGCTAGCTATTTCTGGCCTCAAAATCTCGCATAAAATCACAAAGCGCTACCACGCCCTCATAAGGCATGGCGTTGTAAATCGAGGCTCTCATGCCTCCGACCGAGCGGTGTCCTTTTAGCTGGACCAGCCCATGCTCCTTAGCCTCTTTCAGGAACTGCTCATCCAATTCCGGCTTTTTCAGAGTAAAGGGCACATTCATCCGAGACCGACACTCTTTGGCTACCGGCGACTGATAAAGCGAGCTGGCCTCAATTAGATCATAGAGTAGCTTTGCTTTGCGGATATTTCTTTGCTCAATCGCCTCCAGGCCGCCCTCTTTTTTCAGCCACTGAAATACCAGCCCGGCAATGTAGATGGCATAGGTTGGAGGAGTATTATACATTGAATCGTTCTCGGCTTGGATCTTATAGTCAAAAATAGTTGGTGTGCCAGGCAGAGCATCTCCCATCAGGTCTTCCCGAACAATAACCACGGTCAGCCCTGCCGGTCCAATGTTTTTCTGAGCACCGGCGTAGATAAGGCCAAACTTTGACACATCAATTGGTCGGGAGAGGATATTTGAGGACATATCGCAGACCAGCGGCACATCGCTTACCTCTGGCACCCAGTTGAACTCAACCCCGCCGATGGTCTCATTCGAGGTGTAGTGCACATAGGCAGCATTTTTGCTCAACTGCCACGTATCGAGCGGAGGCACAGAGGTGAATTTAGTCTGCTCACTGCTGGCCACAACAGTTACTTCACAGTATTTTTTGGCCTCAGCGATGGCCTTCTTCGACCATTGGCCGGTGTTGACGTAATCAGCTTTTTTTTTGCCCCGCAAAAGATTCATCGGCACAGCCGCAAACTGACCAGTTGCTCCTCCCTGGAGGAAGAGGATCTTGTAATTGGCCGGAACATTCATCAGACTGCGAAGATCGGCTTCTGCCTGAGCGGCGATGCTGATGAATTCCTTGCCTCGGTGGCTCATCTCCATGACTGACATCCCACTGCCATGCCAGTCGAGAGCTTCCTCACCCGCCTTCTTTAAAACTTCCTCCGGCAGTATCGCCGGACCAGCGCTGAAATTGTAGATTCGGCTCATGATTACTCCCTTTTTCCTGCAAAAATAATTTAGCCTTGCCTAATTTAGTGGTTCTTTCGCTAAGTGCGTAACACAAGTAGGCGGCGGATCAATTACGCACGCTATCAATTGTAGGGGCGAACATTGTGCCTGCCGCAGCTTGTGCGCACTTTGTTAGCAAAAAGACCATTTAGCCTTGCCTTTAGATGAGAAATGATGATAAGTCAAAATCATAGTTTGATATTTCTGGGGAATATAAAACTATATCGTAGACAGCCTTAAATTGTCAAGAAATCTTGACAAATATTTTTCCGAACAGCAAGCCTTTGGTTTCGACATCTCCCCCAATTATAGCCGCAAGCATCAATAATCCCGTAACTAAGTATCAATAATCCCGTAATAAGGCCTTATACATAGCCGTCTTAAAAATAGAAGTCTAAATTCCAAGGCCGACCTGCTAATCAGCAAGATGCCGATGATATCTACAACATCCCCACCCTATTCCTCGAAGAGAATCTTGTCTGATTTTCCCCCCACAGGAAGGCACAAGTTAAGGAGGTGATGTGCACAGTATTGTCCAGGGCGATTTTGTTTTTGGCTAGCCTGGGATAATCTATTTTCTTATTAACAAAAGAGCATTATTAGCATTATTAAGATCTAAAGGGGGTTAGATTATGCTGAGCATATCAAGAGAAAAAATCGGAGAAAGAGCAAGGCAGCTGACAGCATTGCTGGCTGTGGTATTTTGTAGTGCTATGATGATGCTTTGGGCACCCAGATCATCTCTGGCTGGCGGCCATGGCGGCATGGGAGGTGGCTGCGGATGTGGGAGCGATTATTATAATTATTATTATAACTATAATAGCTTGTATCCCTGGTATAACCAGGCTGGACGGACTGGAGCCGTATTAGGAACCTATCCGAACTATTATGCGTATTCTCCACTCTATTCTTATCCGTATTCATCGCTGTTGCCTTCCACCTATTCTAATCTGTATAATTTTTATCAGCCATACGGATACAATCCTATACTAGGAAATAGCCTATTATATCCTTACGGACAGGTCAATAGCAAGGAATATGCTGTCGAGCAGAGCAAAACCGTTTATGTGCCTGGCGGTGAAGTTACCACCACAGTTTCGGAAAGTAGCGAGGTAAGCACACTACCTCAGTATACGCCTTATATGCTGTATAATTTCCCATACGGCTATTCGTATGGTTATAGCCCATATACGCTTGGGGCGGGTAATTACTGGGCAAATCTTGCTGGGCTTGGATGGTATTATTAATGCTAGATAAATTATTATCCAATTCTTATCCAAGGAGGAGAGAGAGATGAAAAGAGGGAGTTTCTTTGCACGAGCATCGGTAGTCATTTCGGTAGTCATTATGGTATTGATGGTAGGTTTTGGGCTGTTTCCAGATAATCTTGCGGCCCAGCTTTTTCAGACACCGAGCTATCAAACCCCAAGCTTTCTTTCTTATACCCCGGGCTATAATGCCCTGGGAGCCTATAGTACTTTTAGTAACAATACCTTTGGCTCAAGTTGGCTAGCCAGCAGTGGCTGGTCAAACAATTGGTCTGCCTCCCCAGCCGCGGGCGCAGGGTTATCATCTATGTTTTCTCCTCTATACGCAGGCTCAGGCCCCTTCTGGGGCTATAATCCGCTAAGCTCATGGCTAGCCCTACCTGGTAGCAGCAGCCTCAATCTTTCCTGGGCTTATCCTTCGGCCGCTTTTTCTTTCCCCTATTCGGCGGTGCAATCTCCCGCCAATCAGCTTTTCCTTAGCAGCAATCAGTTTATTCCCTGGTATCAGACCACGCCTTCGCTGATCATGCCAGGATGGGGTAATAATCCCTGGTTTTCCTTAATCCAGCCAGTTAAGCTGGACTACAAGGTCAAAACCGACCAAACCGAATATAGCCCAGGAGAGCCAGTCGAGATTACCTTTACGGTAACCAATGTGGATAATGTGCCCCTGACTCTCAATTTCACTTCTGGCCAACAGTTTGATGTTATTGTGACCGGCAGCGGCAAATCTAAGGTTTGGCAGATGTCCTCGCACATGTTCTATACTATGGCCTTGACTACTCTGCGTCTGGCTAAAGGAGAGAGCAAAGAATTTCGCGCTCAGTGGGATCAGAAGGATGAGCAGGGTCAGCTAGTGCCTAGCGGTACCTATACGGTCGAGGCCTTCCTGACTCCTACTGACGGGAATTATAGCCAGCGCGCATCCTGTCGGATTACCATTTTGCCGGAAGCATTAGCCGGAGGAAGGTTACCTCGATTCTCCAACTGCCAAAAATTGCGGGAAAAACTGGATGAGATAGCCAATACTGCCAAGAGCGGATCAGACTATGGAATATTTGCTTTCGCCTTGACCGCCGCGGCTCCTGTCGATGGAGTCAGGGTAGCTGCCTCGACTGAGGCGGGGGCAGCAAGTGATTATTCGACCACCAATATCCAGGTAGCTGGAGTGGATGAGTCGGATCAGATAAAGAATGATGGCTCTTATATCTACATGATCAAGGGAAAGAGTGTCAGGATTATCAGGGCCTATCCTGCGACCAATATGAAGGAGCTACCCAAGATCGACTATGCAAACTCTACCTTCAGTCCTGAGCAGTTGTTCGTCGATGGAAATACCCTGATCGTCATTGGTCGAGATTATGCTCCCACTAAGAGCAGCTCTCCAGAGGTTGGGATCATGACCACATCAGCTATTCGGGCTCCGGCTATTTATCCTTACTATATCCGAACCAGTTCGCTGACTAGGGTAATTATCTACGACATAACCGACCGAAGCAGGGTGATAGAGCGCCGTAATATAAAATTCGAGGCTACGTATCTGCAATCGAGAAGGGTGGATGACACCCTCTATCTGGTCATGAATCAGTATCCCCAGTATATCGTTCCGCTAGATACGAAACAAGCAGCCGATACTCCCCAGACCCTGCTTCCCAAGTACGCGGATTCTACCGAAGCTCCCAATGATCAGGCTATCTGTGATTGCGATGAAGTCTCATATTTTCCCGGCTCCTCAGAATCCCGTTACCTGATTGTAGCCGCTATCCCGATCAACGACCCTGAGGCTGAGATCGGCAAGGAGGTCATTTTAGGATCAAGCGAGAACATTTATTCATCAATAAGTAATTTATACGTGGCTCAAACCAGCTATACCGATTCAGAAAGCAAAGAATCTGCTATCCGCTATTCATATAACCCCGATACCTTGATTTACAAATTCAACTTCGACAAGGCCAAGATCAGCTATGCAGGCCGAGGTAAGGTGCCGGGCACCATTCTCAATCAGTTTTCTATGGATGAATATGACGGCTATTTCAGGATAGCCACCACCAAGGGGCAGACCTGGGATATGGAGAATCTTTCCAGCAACAATCTATATGTTCTTGACAAGGAGATGAAAGTGGTTGGGAGAATCGAAGGGATTGCCCGCGGAGAGAGTATTAAATCGGTCCGATTCATGGGCGATCGGGCCTATATGGTAACCTTCGTTCAGGTTGATCCCCTGTTTGTCATCTCACTGAAAGATCCTGAAAATCCCACTATCCTAGGTGAGTTGAAGATCCCTGGCTACAGTGAATACCTGCATCCCTACGATGAGAATCATCTGATCGGCTTTGGCCGTGAGGTTGACGCTAGCATTGATGCTGACAAGGTGCATACCCCCGGCGCGGTCTACTATACGGCCCTTCTGGGGATGAAGCTATCCCTGTTTGATGTGTCTGATGTGGCTCACCCCAGGGAATTGCATAAGGAAGTTATCGGCTTCCGTTATACTGACTCTGAACTGTTGAGGGACCATAAGGCCCTGTTATTTAACAAGGCTAAAAATTTCATGGCCTTCCCTATTACAGTTACAGAAAAGGTTGAAGATGCAGCAAATACCTACGACAACTATAGATATACCTTCCAGGGAGCATACTTTTATACCATTGACCTAGATCACGGCTTTGAGAGAAAGGCCGCCATCACCCATTACGATAATCAGGAGGAATTTACTAAGGCAGGCTACTACTTCTACGGTGGCGAAGATGACATTAGGAGAATCATCTACATCGGCGATCATTTCTACACTATCTCGGGAAGCAAGATCAAGGCTATTGATATGCAGACCTACAAGGAAGATAATATCCTTCTCCTTGAGAAGGATGCCGGCGACTCATCGAGCGGCGGATATGAGGATGGGATTATATACTTCAAAGGAGAATGATGAGAGTAGAGGAGAATCTTTCATCATCATGAGAGCTGAGCGGCACAAGGGCTCTTCCCTTGTGCCGCTTTTTTGCGTGCCAGTACGGGATGAATCTTAGTGGTCTTTTCGCTAATAAAGTGCGCAAGCTGGGCAATAAAGTGCGCAAGCTGAGCGGGCATAAGGTCCGCCCCTACAATTGATAGCGTAATTGGATCTGCTGCGCACTTGTATTACGCACTTAGCGAAAGAACCACTAAGTTCCTGTGCAGGGGGCGGGGCGACAGGAACTACTAGCGCCAATTAAGATTATAGCGCTGATTAAGAATTGACTTTTTTGAAATAAGTAATACAATATAATTCAAGTAATACTCTATAATCTAAGTAATACTTTAGTGGTTCTTTCGCTAACAAAGTGCGCAAGCTGGGGGCGAACCCCAAGGTCTGTCCCTACAATTAGCTTATCCGCCCCTACAATTGATAGCGTAATTGATCCGCTGCCCACTTGTGTTACGCACTTAGCGATAAGGTTTAGCGATAAGGTAAGTTACCCCATGACAAACACGAACAAAACAATAATTACCCAAAAGGGGCAAGTTACAATCCCTAAACACATAAGGGATTATTTAGGGCTGAAAATCAAAACCAAGGTAGAATTCCTGATTGAAAAGGGAAAAGTAATAATCCAACCCGCCACTTCACTGGAAGCAAACTTTGGCAAAATAAGGGCAAAAAAGAAACCAGAGGATTTTAAAGCCGCAAGACTTTCTTTTGAAAAAGCCGTAGCCAAAGAAGCGAGCGAAGAAAAATAACCTTATGCGGTTTATAGACACAAACCTATTCCTGCGCTACCTTACCCGTGATGAGGAAGAAAAGGCGCAAAAAATTTTAGAGCTACTCAAAAGGGTAGAGAAAAGAGAAGAAAAAATAATTACTTCCTCTCTTGTTATGTTCGAGGTAATTTTTACTTTAGAGAAGTATTATAAAGTCTCAAGAGAAGAGATAAAGAAACTTTTATCCCCTCTTCTTGATTTAAGGGGGCTTAAACTCTCAGATAAAGAAGTGTTCAAAGATGCACTTGTCCTCTTCGCGCAAAAAAAGAGTCTCCCTTTTGTAGATGCCTTTAATGCCGCCTGGGCCATTAAGAATGGCATTAAAGAGATTTATAGCTATGACACTGACTTTGATAAGGTGGAAGGGATTAAAAGAGTAGAGCCTTAGGTAAAAAAATTCGTGCCCCAGGCAGGTCTCTAGTAGTTAAAAAAAAAGCAAATAGGAGGTGAAATCTCATCAGCCTTGATGAATACCGGAAAAAAAGGTTTTTTTCAGCCACACCGGAACCTGAGGGCAGCAGCAGCCAGGAGCCGGAAGTTGATCAGTCAGCCACTGCTACCTCGGGCACGCGCTTTGTGGTCCAAAAGCATCAGGCCACACATCTTCACTATGATTTTCGGCTAGAGATGGATGGTGTCCTAAAAAGCTGGGCTGTTCCTAAAGGTGTGCCAGAAGTACCTAAAATCAAACGATTAGCTGTCGAAACCGAGGATCACCCCTTGGACTACATCTCTTTTGAAGGCATCATTCCTGAAGGCAATTATGGAGCAGGCCAGGTCGAAATCTGGGATCAGGGAGAATATCGGCTCAAAGAGCGGACAGAGAAAAAGATCGTTTTCGAGCTGATCGGCCGGCGCCTTGTAGGCAGATACGCCCTGATCCACACTGCGGATAAGAATTGGATAATAATGAAGATGGCAAGCTAAAAAGAGATCTGCTCCGGTAAGCTTAGTGATTGACACAGAAAAGAGAATGTGTTAAAAGGTATTGTTTATTTTATGCGCCCGTAGCTCAGTAACGGATAGAGCAAGGGATTCCTAATCCCTGTGTCGGAGGTTCGAGTCCTCTCGGGCGCATTATTATTACGCATTATTATTAAATTTTCTTCAGCCAGGCTAAGCCGATTTTGTAGCCGAGTGGGTCAACTCCGCTTGCCGCATTCGGTAGCGGACATAGCCCAGCTGTCCGCAAGCTGCACCAATATCCCGGCCACGGCTTCTTCTGACCGTAGCGGTCAGATGATGCTGAATCAGAATCTGCTGGAACTGCTCTAGGCTCTTTTCGGTGCATTCCCGAAAGTTAAGAAAGGGATTAGGATTGTAGGGAATCAGATTGATCTTGCAGGGAATGCCCCGCAGCAGCCGACACAGCTGCCGCGCCGCTTCAGGTGAGTCATTCACCCCACCGATTAGGATATACTCGATGGTAAATCTTTGCCGAGCAGGCAAGGGGAAATCCCTAAGGGCCTTGAGGAGATATTCCAGGCTGTATCGCCGATTGACCGGCATCAGCCAGCTGCGCAGATCTTCAAAAGGGGCATTGATTGATACAGCTAGGTTAATGCCCAGCTTCTCTTGCCGCAGCCGATACAGCTCCTCTACTAAGCCAGCCGTAGACAGGGTGATATGCCGAGGCGAGATGTTCAGCCCTAGGGGAGAGGTCATAAGGCGGATGGCTGATATGGTCTGCTGATAGTTGTCCAGCGGCTCTCCCATACCCATGAGCACAATGTTGAGGGTTGTTTTCTCCTCTGGAAGGCGTTTTTTTACCTGAATAACCTGATCGCAAATCTCATGGGCCAGGAGATTACGGATAAATCCCATGCGGCTGGTGAGACAAAAGCGGCACCCCTGCCTACATCCGAGCTGGGTAGAAATGCACAGGGTCAGACGCCCCTGGTCTGGAATCAGCACGCTCTCGATATCAAACCCTTCCGGCAGACGAAACACGTACTTAGAGCAGCCATCCTCTCCTGTCCTGACTTCGACCAGGGGGATCTCACTTATATAATAGCCTTCGTCCAGTTTGCGGCGTAAGGATTGAGAAATATCCGTCATGGCCGCAAAATCAGCCACACCACGCTGATACAGCCATCGGCTGATCTGCCGGGCGTGATAGGTTTTTTCTCCCATCTCGGCCAAAATCAGCTCAAGTTCATGAAAAGAGAGAGTTTTTAAGTTACATTTCATACTCTGTATAATAGCATTTTCTCACTCACTAGGCAACCCCAGGTAATAGAGGGGAAAACCCTTTTGAAAAAGGGTTTTCCCCTTTAACCCTTTTCCTAAAACTTTAATAACTTATAGCTATTAAAGTTTTAGGAGGATGGTTTGGAAGGAACCCTTATTGAATAAGGGTTCCTTCCAAAATCTACACCTGGATACCCGCCGAGCAGCCAAAGCCAAGGAGAAAACGCGCTCACTTCTGCTTGCAGCGGAGCGGCCATAAGTGGAAAAAGCCAATCCGAAAGACCCATGATCTGGGCCACAGGGAGCGAAGGGGAGGAAGTTTCTCCTGCCGCTAAGATCGAGACAGGTACACTTTGTTGGCTGCTCCTGATACCTGGGGCAATCCACCTTAGAGCTCTTATCTGTCCAAGCCCCGTCACCTGAGGCTGGCTCAACTGCATGAGCAGCCCTAGCTGGGTCTGCTGCTGCTGCCAAAGCCACCAGGTGGGGCTTGCCCCCTGGAGGCTGATTTTTGGTACCGCGGCCACACTCTGCGGGGCAAAAGGAACCCTCACCCCAAGCACCGTCGCTGCCGAGGCTGCTGCCGCCGCAGTTGCCGCATAGGCATCCACAAGCCCCCAGCCAAAATATTCATCCCAGCCAGGGGCTCCAAGGTCCCGCGCCGTAGTTTCCAGAATCGACCTCACCCCAGCCGAATCAAGTGCTCCGGCGCTGGCTGAGATGACCAGAGCAGCCACACCACTGACACAGGCCGCAGCCCATGAGGTTCCCCGGCCCATGTAAAAACCAAAGTTTTTGAAATTGGCTCCATCATGGGTCTGTTGCAGGATCCCATCTGGATAGCCGTCCAGGTTCTGATCTAAGGTTAAATCTCCTCCCGGTGCACACAGGTCGATATCCGGCCCGTAATTAGAATAGCTACCCAGGGTAAGGTCGTAGCGGACCCCGCTGACTGAAATACAAACTGGATATGAGGCTGGATAGTTCGGGGTATTGATTCCAGAGTTTCCAGCCGAGCAAACCAATAGGCAGCCGCTGCTTGAGGCATAATTTACCGCATCTTCCAGGGCCAGGGTAGGATTGTTTCCAAATCCAAGGCTCATATTGATAATCTTAGCTCCATTATTGGCCGCATAGTAGATCCCATCAACGATATCAGTCAAAGTGCCGCTTCCGGTGTTGTCCATGACCTTAACCGGCATGATACTGACCCCAAAAGCCACTCCGGCACACCCAAGGCCGTTATTGGTCGTTTGAGCTATGGTGCCGGCGATGTGGGTTCCATGTCCTTCATCATCATCCGGGTTAGGATCGTCATTGACAAAATCATAACCAGGCACAAAGCTGGTTCCAGCAAGATCTGGAGCCAGGGCATAGATATCGAAATTTTCAAAAGCTACCCCAGTATCCAGCACAGCCACAACTACCCCGGCGCCGGTGCTGATATCCCAAGCTAGATTGGCGTTGATCAGTGGCAGGTGCCACTGATAGGGTAGAAAGGGATCGTTGGGAATGAAGTGAGAATATCCCACCCAGTTTGGTTCTGCATATAGGATGGCAGGCTCGGCTTGTAGAAAACTGATCGCCTGGTTGATCAGGATCTGAGCAGGGAGGAGGCATTTTCTGATTCCTGAATAGGGGCTGAAGGCAACCTCTCTAAGCTGATAGCGGCTTAAGATGGCCAGAATTTGACTGTTGTTTACCCCTGGCCTGAATTTTATCAAAACCTCCTGGGGCATAATCGCCGGTCGAGGGGTATTAACTGTATAGCGAAGAGGCAGGATTTGAATACCTAAGGGATAGACAAGCCCTGCTGCTTGACCTTGATCTTTGGCCGCAAGCAGCAGCAGCGGGATGGTCAGGAGAAGGAGAGTAAGTGGCCTGATCGCTGGCGAGCTATAGGTACGGGCAGCAGCGAGTGCTGAGGTGAGTATCTTTTTTCTGATCATAGATTCTCTTCTCCTTAAAAACAAACTGGCATATTTTTGAGCATTCAAGAGGCTTCTTTTTACAGCCTTCTTGTTTAGCTTCTTGGATAATGATTTTTTCAGAGAATCTCTTCAATAACCTTGCGCCCATCTAACCCACCTGAAATTTTGCGCCCGTCTAGCTTCACTTGAGTTGAAAGACCTTGAGACGATTTTATCTTTTAGGGGAAAAGAAAATGCAATTGGAATGCCTGATTGACGGAAAAATTTGCAGAAAAAGTATGTAGCTTTATATGAAAAATACTCCCCTTTTAAGCCGATGCTCTCCTTACCGTGAATATCGGTAAGGAGAGCATCTTTCGATAGAGACCGGATTGTGTTCATTAGAGTGGATTAATTACTATTCTCACCCCTATGAACCTATTTAGAGCTGGCAGTAGTCGCACCAGAAGAAGATAGCTGCTTCAGCAAAGAGGTCCAGCCCAGTAAGTCAGATTGCCCTTGCAGTATGGAAAGCCTTTGCAGTTCGTATAATCCGCCCAGTCCGTAGAGTCCGCCGAGTCCATACAGTCCGCCCAATCCGAAAAGTCCGCTCAAGCCGTAGAGTCCGCCAAGTCCGTAGTACCATTCACCCAATCCGTACAGTGAGCCCAGTCCGAAAAGTCCGCCATAGAGTCCGCCATATAAACTGCCTAACCCATACAATCCGGATAATCCATAAAGTCCTAAATCGTATCCTCCATACCACCAGTCGGGGAATAAGCTGCCTAAACCATACCAACCACTTCCATAATATCCTGTATATCCTGTCCCATAAAGGCCACCTATCCCATAAAGGCCATATGAGCAATTCCCCAAGGTGGGAAAAGCAAGTGCCAGCATTGCTGGTATTATAAGAAAAGCCAATGCACCTTTTAGAGTTTTTTTACCGAAGATCAGCATCGAAGCTCTCCTTGAAACATAACCCTGCACTGCCTGCTGTTGAGATTTTTCCTGTAACCATTAATGTCTTCCAGGATATGTTATGTTCTTAAGCCTCTTTGATCTTCACCTAACCATCCCACACGAGCCTTGTTTTTAGGAGGGATTGCACCCGGCTGCTCAAGCTAAGATGCCAAAACCTGGATGCAACCCCTCCCGGTATCAGGAACCGGTTGGGGGGGAGTTACATACCGATCCCTGACCCTAACTTAAGAGTATTTTATTCACCCCTAACAGCATTATCTTGTATCTTTATCTTTCTTAACCAAAAATTCCCCCCTCATCCCCCCAAAAAACCTTATTCCCCAAAGCCGCTGCTTTTTCCCATAGCCTGGGGTAAATTCTCTCCCTCCTGGCTCTCTGAAGTGTGATCATGGGACTAGGCTAACCGCGTTGGCAGTAGCGGCACCTGCCGCTGTAGTGGCTGCCGTCACCTGGCTGCTCTGTGAGAGCGGAGAAGAGAAGATAGCTGCCAGCAGAAGAGGCTGCCATGCCGGATTCCCCAATCCTCCACTTATCAGAAGCTGAAGCCCCAAAGAACGCAGGCTGCTCAATCCATAAGATCCGAAAATATTTGCAGATCCGAAAAGATAGGCCAGGTTTTCTAAACCATCCTCTTTCCCAAGACCTGAGAGCCAAAGATTGCCTAGACCGTATAATCCTAAGCCATACCAGGTCGGCCCGTATAATCCCAGGCCGTACAATCCACCGTACAATCCAAGACTGGAGAGTCCTAACCCTAGGCTGCCAAAAAGCCCTCCCGTTAAACCAGCAGACAGAGCGTATAATCCAGGGTAATACGGTGGCACTCCTACCATCGGCAGGCCTGTGTAGCCTCCTGTCATCCCCACCAGGCTAGCAGCAGATAAAGAGGGATAAGCATAGCTTTGGTATGGCGAAGCATAGCTGGCGTAGCCCCCGTAAAGCCCGTAATAGGCTAGGCTGCCTCTCGGCCAGATAGCCACCATAATGCCAAAAGCCAAAGCCAACCGGTGAGCTGTTTTCATCCTCCCCCCTCGAATCGATCATATCATCAATTCGTCGATCATGTTTTCCAGAGAATTTCAGTTGAGCTTGTTTTCTTCCTGCTCTTTTTATTTTCCCTTATAAGAAATGCAAGGTATGTGCCATTATGCGAGCTAGCTTAATAAGTGCTTTAAAATCTGCTTAAAGCAGGGTAATCTTGAGAACTACCATAAAACTGATTAACTGCAAAAACTGATTAACCGCACAGAGTATATGAAAGGAAGCAAAAAGCAGAGGATAAACGTATTGGAAAATAGGGACCTAATTGGCATAGAGTCTATTCCTCCTTGGGCAATAAAATTTATGCTGTCAGCACCGTTTTTAGCGAATCGCTCTTCTGACTTGATCAGAAAAAGGGGAAGGGGAAAGGGGCTTGTTCTGAAGGCGGGAAAAACTGCTACTGTGGCATCGGCATCTTGCCAGTGGACGGGGTTATCCTGAAGGCGCGGGGGCAAGAACTGAAGAAGATGGTAAGAATTTTCGCTCTTTTATTTATTAGCTACCATTGAGAGACATAACCCTAATAAGAGCTAAGCCCCTTCGAGGATTTATGGTTGTTCTGATATAGGGTTTATGGTGTCTGATAATGGTGTCTGATATATAAGAGCGAGAATTTTTTAACAAATTATTGATTTGAATAAATTAGTGAATTGTGGGTTTTCGGAAAGCCAGGTTGATATAATCAGTGATCCGGTGTAGGTCTTCGGTTTTAATGTTAAAAAATTTCACCCCTACATCTTTCCAAGGGAAGCGCAAATGCTCTCTAGCCCATTTAATCTCTCCCAGGATATGGATTGGGTCTGCAGAGAAGGGAAGCAGAATGTTTAGCGTAACATAAGGAAGTATCCTGGTTGAGTCGCTGACCACAAGCTTAATGCCATCTTTGCTTAAATCCATCCCCTTGGAAATCATCTCTTCCTGAAAGCTGTCATACATGTCACTGAAGTGATACTTAACTAAAATCTTAGTCGATGCCCTGATCTCCTTCCTTCGATCATGGGGCATGGTATTTGGTGGCATTGGTTCGGTTTCAAACTCTTTGGCAAGTTGAATTTCTTTTATTATTACTGGTAGATATTCCAAGATCAACGATTTTATTGGGCAGGCGTACGGTTTTTCCTGTTGAGAGATTTCTATGGCTTGTTGAGTCAGTAGGCGACAGAGGAAGAGAAGTCTGAGTGAGGGATCGAGTTTATGCATCTGTCTGCTGATGGCTATCTCTTCTTCTTTGGTGACATTGGAACTTATGATGAGAAGATCGTATTTGCGGACCTGAACCATGAATTTGGCCGCTTCGATATTCTCAACCGTATCGACGTAATGCCCATCCATGAGCAGATAGTTGCAAATGTAATCTGCAAAGGAATCTTTACTTATCAATAAAATTAACAAATCCCCCATTTATAAATCATCCTCCTAACTTTTTATATAACGGGCAATGGGTAGGAGCGGCCCTTTTGGCCGCTTTTTCCGACAAGATGCCGGCCTACCCATTGGGGGGATGTTAATAACTAAGGTTATTAAATGCCTTCCTCAGAAATACCCCTGCTTATTGACCATACATTTTTGTTTTGCCTCTTCTTTTGTGCAAAAGAGATACCAATTTATTTTTCTCCGCAGATAAGCGAAATAACTTATTGTAATCAAACACCTTAATAAAAAAGCTAGGCTATTTTTAGGCTATTTTATATAAAGACAGAGGAAAGCTTCGAGCCGCTATTTATTATTTTTATGGCTTAAAAAACCATCTGCCAGCGGTTGGTAAGCTAACTTACTGTGTAAAAAAGGTTTTTCCCTTTTCGGTATTTTTATGAATCACTTCATAGAATCTATGGAAGAAGAGCTGCTTAGGCTTCCTCTGGCTCGCCTTCTTTCTTCCGGATCCAGAATATGGTGTTTTTTGATAAAGTAGCTGAGGTTACGCTGATCAATACCCAGCAGTTTGGAGGCTCTGGTTTTCACCCAGTTAGCTTTATTTAGTGCCTTGAGAATAAGCTGGCGCTCATAAGTTTTTAACTGCATTTTTAAATTGAATTCATGTTCAGGAGGTATCGTTTTCTGGCGATTTTCCGTAAGTAGATAGTGAGGCAAGGATGAGACTTGAATAGTGTCGGTACTTTCCATAATGACGGCGTTTTCGATTACATTCTTCAACTCACGGATATTCCCCGGCCAGTTATAGGATACCAGAATATCCATAGCCTCATTAGAAACCTTCTTGATTTTTCGATTTGCTCGGCAATTATCCAATTGAATGAACCGATTTACTAGGATCGGTATATCCTCTTTCCGCTCACGGAGTGGAGGCAAAAAGATGGTAACTACACTCAGCCGATAGTAAAGATCTTCACGAAACGCCCCGTTTTCCGAAGCCTTTTTCAGCATGACGTTAGTTGTGGCAATTACCCGCACATCTACTTTGATCGGAGTGGACACACCAACAGGGACAATTTCATCCTCTTGCAGGACCCGCAACAGCTTGGCCTGACCTGGGAAGGACATGTTTCCGATTTCATCCAGAAGAATAGTTCCGCCGTCAGCTAGTTCAAATCTGCCCTTTCGACTCTCAAAAGCGCCGGTAAAAGACCCCTTCCGGTGGCCGAAAAGCTCGCTTTCTAGTAGGGTATCGCTTAGAGCCGCGCAATTCACCTTGATGAATGGCTTGTTGGCCCGCAGACTGTGAGCGTGGATGGCGTTAGCTACTAATTCCTTTCCCGTTCCACTCTCTCCTTGTACTAAAACTGTAGCCTTGGTTTTAGCTACCACCCCGATCAGCCGACAAATCTCCCGAATTTTCTCACTCTTTCCCAGGATATTGGAAACTTCATCACACTGATACTGAATCGCCATGCCCTCATCCCTCATATTGCAGTTTCCTCAATCTTGTGCAGTTTCCTTAAATATTGCAGTTTTATCATAAAAATTTACACTTTATTATTAAAAGCAAGGTTTATGCCATAGGGCTGGGGGAGCCAAAAAGACAGGAGAAGATGAGGAGAAAGAGGTGCCGGCAAAGTGGGGGTTGCCTGCTGATCAGTGGTTGGGGAAGGGGGCAGGGGGCTTTGAGACCGCAGCAAAGGGGTGGTTTAACTTTTTGCTCGTGTTCTTATTTGCTGGCTAACAAGCCAGATTGATGGTTAATAAACCAGATTCCAACCCATTCTTTATGCGGATCGTTTTGAATTTCCTGAAGCTGAAGATCCGAGTACTGATCGAGAATCTCCTTTTGATTTCCGTATCCAATGCCTGTCAGGACAAGTGAGGCACCAGGGCTGAGGAGCGATTTCAGCTCCTGGCTGGCTTGCAGCAGTAAAGAGGTGTGAAGATTGGCCACTACAGCATCAAAACTCACCTTTAAGGGGAGGGATAAGCAGTCGGCAGTGATGAGGAAAATTTTATCCTGGACCTGATTGAGCTCCATACAAGCTTTGGCCGCCTTAGTGGCTGCAAAATCATGGTCCAGAGCCACAACCCGTTTTACTCCAAGCACCAAGGCGG
The DNA here is from genome assembly GCA_023512255.1 of bacterium. GTDB lineage: Bacteria > SZUA-182 > SZUA-182 > DTGQ01 > DTGQ01 > DTGQ01. Next base: position 17,337 of record JAILZY010000062.1, read on the forward strand.
CAGCGGCCAGGATTCCCGATCCACACCCAATATCGACCAGGCTGCTAAGCCGCTCTCTGTGCTTGCAGATCCACTGGAGGCAAAATCGGGTCGTGAAGTGCTGCCCGGTACCAAAAGCCATCCCTGGATCGATTATGACCCTCTTTTCTCCTGCCTTAGCATGGCCCTGGTCCCAGATCGGTTCAATGACCAGGGTGTTAGCCAAATGAATTGGCTTGAAAAATTCCTTCCATTGAGAAAGATATTTCTCCTCGTCGATTTCCTGAAGGGTAAGCTCAGGTGAGGGAATTTCAAACCCTAGCTCTTGCAAGGAGGATAAATAGATTCGCATAGATTGCTCAATCCATGAGCGATCAGCCTTAAGGGGAAATATGCCGTGCAGCAGAATTCGTGAGCTGTCTGGGGAAGAATCGACAAACACTGCCGTAGCCCCAAGGTCCTGAACCTGGCTAACACAAGCATCTTCAATCTGTGGAGAAATGGCAATAGTTAGCTGCAACCATTTCATAGGTTATCCAATTTTGGCTATTTCCTTAGTATACTGAACAATCCATCCCTCATACCTGCCGATCTGGCAGATTTTTTCAATTAATCGGTCAACTTCATCCGGGCCGCTGAGCAGATGGCTACGCTGAAGCAGAGCCGGTACCAGGATGGCGCACAGGAAAGGAATCCGGCGCCTTTTGCAGAGCTTGATCCCTTTACGGTCATCAATCATGACCGCATCTGCTTTCAGCAGATAATAAAGCTCAATGGTGCTCTTCTCCCCTGCCCCTAAATGCGGCAGCACCACCTGATCGGCTTCGGGAACTGGACAGATGGCTAGCCTCTTTTCCTGAACAAGATCTTGAATCTGACGGGCATCATCTGACCATGGACGCCGCATACACTCCTCGTAAACCTGGGGAGAGATGATCAGACGAACAACTTGAGCATAGGGGCGCAGCAGGGACACCTTACTCAGGTAGATCAGAGAAGAGCTATCTCCGATAATGGTCTGCAATTTGCCCACCACCCACCTTGAATTGATCACTTCCGATCATTGTTTTTAGTCTAACAAGATATTGTCTCATCTGATCAGATAGTTTATGATATGAATAGCTTATAATATGATATACTATAACGCAGGATTGGGAAAGGATATTTTTTATGCCTGCACAAATTTTTCCCCCCGCGGCCAGTGGTGGCTGGGGCATACGAGCTGAGAATATCGTCTTTGTGCTGGTTTCACCAAAAAATGCGGGCAATATCGGAGCCGTGGCCAGGGCGATGAAAAACATGGGGTTTGAGAATTTGCGGCTGGTCAATCCTCAGCCCTCAAGCTGGCTTAGTGCAATTCAGATGGCCTGTGGAGCAGAAGATCTGCTAGAGCGGGCAGTGGTGGAAACAAGCCTTGAGAAGGCCTTGGCTGATATCAATTGGATTGTCGGCACTACCGCCCGAAGCAGGAGGCGCTATCACAAAAGCATTTCCTCTCCCCAGCAGATCGCCCAGGCCGCCACGTCTATAAGTCAGGAGAACAAGATAGCGTTTCTTTTTGGCTCAGAAAAATGTGGCCTGACCACAGAGGAAATTAGCCTTTGCCACGCTGTGGTTACTATCCCCACGCGGCAGGATTTTTGCTCCCTGAATCTTTCTCAGGCAGTCATGGTTGTGGCCTGGGAGCTGTCTAAGCTGCGTGGAGGCGATGAGAGCCATAAGCCCAATGAGCAGCAGCAGCATCACCATGAGCAGCCGTATCAGCCGAGAATGGCTTCCCAGGAGGAGCTTCAAAGCCTTTTTCTTCATCTTGAGCAGGTCCTGATGGAGATTGAATTTATTACTCCGGAAAATTCCAGACACATGATACTGTCGATCAAAGAGCTGATTCGCCGCAAGGCTCTAACCAGCAGGGAGGTGAAAATCCTGCGGGGAATCCTCCATAAGGTTCAGATGCATAAGAATCGTGTTGTTCCCCCTCTGCCATGAGTGAGCAAAAGCCGGGGCTAGCTATGGACATACCACAATCAAGAATCATTTTGGCCGAGACTGCTTTAGTGGATCATGACTACGAATTGTCTGGCCCTTCACGACAGGCTCTTGAGAGATGGGATCCGCGGCCTGGGGAAATAATCACGGTTTTGGATGAGAGCCGGCAGAGTTTTCGCGGCCGGATTGTTGAGCTATCAGAGGATGCAGCCAAAATCCATATCTTTGCCAAAGCTGATGGCCCAGGCAACAGCGCCGAGCGGGAGATCATTCTCCATCAGGCGCTGCCTGAGAGAGAGAGGATGGAATTGATTATTCAGAAAGCCACCGAGCTTGGGGTCTGGGCCATTATTCCGTTCAAATCAGCTAGATCCATCTCCCTGCAAGAGCGGGAGCATAAGCAGAAAAAGGCTCACTGCTGGCCCAGGATCGCCCTGCGGGCTGCCAAGCAGTGCCGCCGGCCTGATATTCCTCACCTCTTCCCTTTCTGTACCTTTCAAGAATCGCTGTCCCTGGCCCGGCAAAGCGGGCTTCGGATTATCCTTTGGGAGAAACAGCAAGGGGGGATATCTTTGGCCGATCTTGTGCATCGGCAAGCTGACTTTAAAAGGATCTCGGTCATGGTCGGTCCTGAAGGTGGATTTACCAAGGATGAGGTTACTGTGGCCAGACAGGAGGGATTTGAACCCTTTCGTCTCGGCCCCCGTATATTGAGAACAGAAACAGCCTCTCTGGCCATTCTCAGTATCCTTCAATTTATGATTGGTGATTTGGGTAAAAACTAAGGCAAGCGGTTTTCCCAAACTTTTCATGGGATAGATACAATCCTCGCTCTTATATATCAGACACCATAAACCCTATATCAGAACAACAATAAACCCTCGAAGAGGCTTAGCTCTTATTAGGGTTATGTCTCTCAATGGTAGCTAATAAATAAGAGCAACAATCCTTACACCATCTTGAAAAGAGGACGAATCACCTTTTTCACCACCCAATCGTAGTCTGGAGGAGTATCTGAGTGAGCTATCTCTCCCATGACATAGACCGATTCTCCTTGACAATATTTGTGCAATCGCTCAAGAAGGTTCAATGATCGTTCCTGAAACTCCTGATCAGTAAGATTTTCGTTGTAGCGGTTGAGAAAGTATTCCCGACAGAAGTTCAAAAGGGTGTTGATTTCTGGATATCCCATGCCAAACAGCCTCCTTGAAGAGAACTTGATTTAGGTTTTTAATTTGTGTTAAATTTTTTGGTTATTTTAGCAAGCAATTTTTATGCCAAATTTGATAAATTTAGTCCATAGGATTAACCGCACAAAATATCAAATCATAAGTATATATGGATCATAAGGATATACACCTAGTATAGACTTATGGAATTTAGCCAGCGGTTATTCTCTGTTTAATTTTTGGCCAGCACGATAAAACTTTTGGTAAAAAACTGCCGAAAGACTTCGGCCATATTGCTTGCACTGCCTGAGAAGGTATATAAAAATTATGCTGTTGGTCTGTTTCCAGATGTTCCCCATGTTGAAAAAATAATGTTGAAAATATAAAGGGGAGGAGAGAAAATAAAGAGAGAAGAAAGTT